>JAOUGF010000025.1 GCA_029857925.1 Gammaproteobacteria bacterium | reverse complement strand
GCGCCATTATTATACCGCTGTTGTTGCTCTACGGGTGGATGTCGCCGTTGGCACAGGGATGGCAGCCGGACATTGATGGGGTGCGTCTCGGCATGGCGCGTGTCGCCTCGCTGTTGATATTTGTTTTGGCTGTGCATTTAGTGAACTTGTTAACCGACGCCCAACATTGGGTGGGTGCGCTTTATTGGTTGGCCTATCCACTACAATGGCTGGGAATTGCACGAGAACGCGGGGCGGTGCGTATGCATTTGGTGATGCAACATTTGCAGGCGCTTCAACTTGCATTGGAGAAACCCACCACCGCTCGTCATGCGACATTTTGGCTAGCGATAGTCGCGCGGGTGGAAGGCGGTTGGCAGTGGGCATGGGCGCGTGCGCAACAACCCGTCGCGCCTTTTCAGCTCGAAGTAAACGCGCCACCGTTGTGGCAGTGGTGTGTACCGCTGGGGATGATAGGGTTGTTATGGCTGAGATAGTCCGCTATGCCGCAGGAATAGAATATGACGGGCATGCATTTCATGGCTGGCAGGCGCAAAAAACCGGTGTAGACAGCGTGCAGCAGCGTGTTGAACACGCGTTGTCGCGTGTCGCCGATCATACGCTTAACGTGGTATGCGCCGGTCGTACCGATGCGGGTGTGCATGCGATCAATCAAGTCGTGCATTTTGAAAGCGCCGCGCCGCGTGATGCGCTGGCCTGGATACGCGGCGCCAACGCCAATTTGCCTAAAGAGGTCGCGTTAACCTGGGTCAAACCCGTGTCTGCGGAATTTCACGCACGATTTTCCGCAACACGTCGTTGCTATCGTTATGTCATCGTCAATCGCGCAGTGCGACCTACATTTCTGGCGTGGCGCAGCGCGTGGGAATATCGCCCGTTGGATGTGGCGCAGATGCAGCAAGCGGCCAATTACTTAATCGGCGAGCACGATTTTTCTTCGTACCGCGCATTGGCATGTCAGGCCAAGAGTCCGGTGCGCACCGTGCACCGTTTGCAAGTGCGGCGTATCGGTGAACTGGTGCTCATCGATGCCGAAGCAAACGCGTTCTTGCATCACATGGTACGCAATATCGCCGGCGTGTTAATGGATGTGGGTGCCGGAAAAAGCACACCAAGTTGGGCGCAAGAGGTTTTGCACGCACGCGATCGTACGCTTGGAGGCGTGACAGCAGCGCCCCATGGTCTGTATTTTCTCGGAGTGATGTATCCGGAGCAGTTCGGCATACCGTATATGTCGGAGACGGCGATGTTGTGGTGATATTTCACCCGGTGGTGCCGCGATTTATTCGGTGAGGGGTGTGGTCGAAAATTTACGTCAGGGAAATCATCCTTGTGTTTAAAACATTATGCGCGCTTAAGGTTCTTTTCGAATTCTTTGACCGGCAGCGGCATACCAAACAGGTATCCTTGATAAAGGTCGCAACCTTGGTTTTGCAGTATATCTTTTTGCATTTGCGTTTCCACCCCCTCCGCGATCACCTCGAGGTTCAACACTTTAGCCATCGCAATGATCGTACGGACGATCGCTTGATCGTTGGTATCCAAGACCAGGTCTCTGACAAAGGACTGATCAATTTTTAACTGTGTCAAGGGTAGCTTTTTCAAATATTGCAGCGATGAATAACCGGTGCCGAAATCATCCAGCGCGAAAGAAACGCCGACTGCTTTCAGACCGCGCATCGTTGAAATGGTTTTTTCGATATTTTCAAGCAATACGCTTTCCGTCGGTTCTAGTTTGAGCAACATCGGATTAACAGAGTGGCGTTTTACAGCTGCGCTGACTTGCTCTACAAAACGGCTTTCATGAAATTGCTTCGCACTGACATTGACGGATAGGGTCAAATGGCGTGTAAGCGCATTGCGCTGCCAGGATTTGATTTGTGCGCACGCCATCTCTATGACCCATTGCCCGATCGGGAGTATCAATCCCGTTTCTTCCGCCAATTGAATGAATTTTGAGGGCGTACCACGCCGTGTTCCGGGTGTATCCAGCGTACCAATACCTCTGCGCCCAACGGACGTAAATATCTGTCCACTTGCGTTTGGAAATATAATTGAAACTGATTTTTTTCGACCGCGATACGCAGGTCGGATTCTAGTAGCGCACGCGCGTTGATTTTCGCCTGCATCGCGGGATCAAAGAAGCAAAAGGTGTTTTTGCCTTGTTTTTTGGCCTGATACATCGCGATATCCGCCTGTTTCATGTGTTCTTCGGCGGAAAATTCGTGGCTAAATACTGTCGCCCCTATGCTGGGGGTGATGCGATACAGGCGCGATGCAAGCGGATATTCCACATTTAACGTTTGAATAATCTTGGTTACGATGGATGTCGTCTGTGCCGCAGCTTTCATGGGTGTTTGGCTTAGATCAGTCAGCATGACGACAAATTCATCACCGCCCATGCGTGCCACAGTGTCGCCGGTACGCACGCACGTAGTCAACCGCTCTGCAACCATTTTCAATAGTAGATCGCCCATGTCGTGACCAAGAGTATCGTTGAGCATCTTAAAATCATCAAGGTCTATAAAGAGCAGTGCGCCGCCACTTCGACTACGCGTAAAAGAGCGCAGAGACTTTTGCAGTCTATCCAATAACAAACTTCGATTCGGCAGATCCGTGAGCGGGTCATAAAATGCGAGATGCTCAATCTTTTTTTCGGCGGCCTTGCGGGAGGATATGTCGCGACAAAACGCGACGATTTTCTGGGTATCCGGAATGAATGATGCGGATATTTCCACTTCTATTGCGTGACCATCACTGTGGCGCAGTTCAGTTTCAAAAAGACTCCAGCCGCGTTCAATGACATCTTCGATATGTTTACCAGCGCGGCCGTCCATCGGTTCTTGTTTTTCGATTTCTTCGAAACGCATGCCTCGCAGCGCTTCCGCGCGGTATCCCATCAGCGCAGAAAACGCGCCATTAGTTTCGAGCAAACAACCGTGAGCATCAAATGTCATAAAACCGTCGTGCGTGGTGTCCAGTGCGGTCTTATATTGCATTAGCAAGGTTTCCGAGTTTCTACGTTCGGTAATGTCTCGCGCTACCGCGTATACGGTATCTTTCGTAGGTGCGATGGACGCGTTCCACTCAAACCAGTAAAATTCTCCGGAACTCGCCCGGAAGCGATTGATAAATTTGGATGCGCCGCCGTTTATTAGGTCTGAGAAGGCGCGTTCGGTTGCCGCGCGGTCATCCGGATGCACAAATTCGATGAACGGCTTGCTACAAAGTAATGTGCTGCTATAACCTAATGTACGTTCAAACGCCGGATTCACGCGATGAAAATAACCGTTAAATCGCGCAATGCAAATCATATCCAACGACAATTTGTAGATCATATTGATTTCATTTGAGAACTCTGTGCGTTGCTGCAGAATCTCCCATTGTGTCAAGATGTGCAATAGCCTTCGTGGCAGTTCATTGAAGGTATCCGGTGATTTAATAAGGTAGTCAAAGGCGCCTGCCTTCATCACATCAATAACGGTTTTAATATCATTAGTATTGGTGATGACGATAAGGGGGAATTTATCTTCAGTAGTACGTTGTAATAAGAGGTCGTTGGCGCGACCATCGGGTAAATTGAGGTCAACCAATGCGATAGTGGGGGGAAGCGCTATACTACGGGCTCGAAACTGCTGTAAATTCTCGACGACCTCGATATTGGTCCAGTGCGCCGTTTCCAATGCTCTGCGCATCGCCTCCGCATGCGCGGGATCATCCTCCGCGATCAAAATACGTGAGTCATTCCTTGGAATGTAATTATTTTGGTAATTATACATATTTTCCCCAAAGCGAAATATTCGGGCGCTCATTCCAAACCAACCAATAAAAGCCTATGGCATCCAGCAAAGAAGAAAATTTTTCTAGGTCGAGCGGTTTGACGACATAGCTATTCGCGCGGTTTTTGTATGCTCGGGCGATATCAGATTCCGCGGAAGAGGTCGTCATAATAACGACAGGTATCATGGATAGCGCTGAATCTTGTTTGATCGTTGACAACACCTCCAATCCATCTACTTTGGGGAGGCGTAAATCCAGCAATATCAGCCCAGGGGTCGGCGAGCTTTCTGGCGTCTCATATTCACCAGTACGCTGTAAATAATCTAACGCTTCCTGGCCATCTATGACCCACTTCAAGTAGTTTGCGATGCGTTCAGTTTCGAAATTACGACGCACAATTTCCGCATGTGCCGGATCGTCTTCAACGAGTAGGATATTGATAGGCTTTCCGTTCATACCCACCTCCGGGGTTTGTAAATTGTAGTGCGTCTGGTAATGTGAAACGGAAACAGGTCCCGTGCCCGATACCTTGCGACCTGACTTGGATATCGCCATGGTATAATTGTATAATTCTTTTCACCAATGCCAGGCCTAATCCGGTGCCGGGTTTTTTTGTGTCTAGTTTTTCAAACATTCCAAAAATCTTCTCATGGTACCTCGGGTCTATGCCGATACCGTTGTCGCATATAAAGAACACAATTTTATTGCCCTCTTTTTCCGCGCCGATGTGGATGCGCTTAGAGGGTTGTTCTGCCATAAATTTAATCGCATTATCAATCAAATTTTGCCAAACCTGTACTAGTCGAGTGCGGTCCACCAATAAGGGGATATCGTTATTATCGACCGTAATCTCCACGTTCGCCTTCGCAATCGCGCCGGCATTTACGGTGAGCGCCTCATTCACCGCCTCACGCCAATTTATCTTGACGGGTAAACTGGTCACTCGGCCGATGCGTGACATTTCCAGCAGTTCTGATAATAGTTGGTCCATTTTATTGGCCGCTTGATTCATAAAGGCCATGTCTTTTTCTATGCGTTCGGCGTCCCCGTTTGCAATGTCCAATTTCAAGTAGCCAAGAAATGCCTTGATGGTGACCAATGGACTTTTGAGATCATGCGATACCATGTAACTGTAACGTTCTATCTCGGCATTTTTTTCTTGCAATCTCGCCATTGCCATCTTACGTTCGCTGATATCGACGACCGATGCAATGACAAATTGCCCCTTATTGGATTGCAGCGGATTCAGCCCAATTTCCACTGGAATTTCAAACCCAAGTTTATGTCTTGCGAAGAGTTCTAGCCCGCTCCCCATTTCGCGGCGCAACGGTCTAGAAAACCAGGCCTTCATAAAGTCCGCGTGCTTGGCTCGGCTATTTTCCGGCAATAAAATGCTGATAGATTGCCCAATCAACTCCTCTTGCGTGTAGCCGAACATTTCGAAGGTGCGTGAATTACCTAAAACCAATGTCCCATTTTCATCCGCCATTAGCATCGCGTTGGGCGCGGCATCTATCGCGTAACGAAAATGTTCTTCCAGTCGTTTATGTTCGCTGATGTCCACGTGAGAGCCGACGAGACGAATGGCGTGCCCTAGCCTGTCGAATTGCTTTTCGCCGCGCGCCTCGATCCAAAGATAGTTGCCGTCCTTATGACGCATACGATGTTCGTTGAGATATTGGGTGGCTGTGGAGTTCAGGAAATCGGCTAATTTTTTTAGACTCCCAACGCGATCGTCCGGGTGTATCAGCGTTTCCCAGGCGTCGCGTTGATTGGGAAAGTCGTTAGGCGCATAACCAAGTTGCGCCTTACATTCTGCGGAATAATAGATGTCGTCTGTTTTCAGGTCCCAATCCCATAACCCGGTATTGGATGCATGTATTGCGAGTGACAGATCACTTTGGGTTTTTTCGAGTTTTTTGTAGGGAAGCTCTATCGCCTCTACGACGATGGCGCGGTATATAAACAAATAAGAGATTACTTTGTAAATATGGCCCCATACGTTGTAGCCTCCTGTCATTGTTGTGTATAGCGTGAAGAAAAATTCACTCATCGCCATAACGCACACGGCGGCGAACATATGGGTAATGTTGAAATCCTGCGGCTCGCGCATCTTTCGCCATAAAAGCACGGCAGTTGCAATGTTGAATGCGATAAATAAGTATTCGAGAAATTTTTTAAGCGGCGTTAATCCCTGTCCGGGGATGAAGGTATGCGGCAACCAGTCTTGATGAAAGAGCACTAACCAATTGATCGTGATGACCAAGGCGGTCAATGCACCCATCAGGCAATAGCGCGTTGTGCGGAAACGGAGTGGATTCCACGCGCGCACCGCAACCACCAGTAAGATAAAGGATGCCAAAAATCGCGCGCTCAACCAAAAGTTGAGTTGTTTTTCCGCATCATTCGGCGTATAGAAGTCCGGCATGCCTTTGTAGGCGAGGGTATGTGAGAAATCGAGTAAACCGATTGCGAAAAAAGTGCAGGACAGCAGCACTACATTGCCGGCGAGTTGGTGGCTTTGCGAGTTCCAACCTACCGCAAAAACCAGCATCGCGACCACGATGGAGAAGGTTTCAAACAGCGTATGCAGTGGTAAATAACCTGGAACGCCGCCAGCGTCGAATTGGGGCGGGGTAAGCCAAGTCAAATAGACAATCAACAACAGGAAAGCTAGAAAGCCCCCGACAATGCGCATAGGCTTTTGGTAGAGGGGGTGTATCCACAGCGGGCCGTGTTTGTCTATCTGTTGCATATCGAATACCGCCAGAATTTATAGCTGAGTTACGTTGAGTCGATAGTTGTTACCCGCAAGTTTCAACGAAAAAAAATATTGGTGCGCCGATACTACGATGTGCAGCCATAAGTTTTACGTCCCTGTAGTCGTAGTTTCCATTAAAATGTCGTAAATAATAACCTGTTTTTACGAAGGGCCAGTCTAGCAATATGTCTGGCCCGGTTGCGACACTGTTGTTAGCGGACATCGCAAGCCGATACTTCGTTGATATTTAAAGTGGAGTGATGCCTCGCCACAGGGAATGCTGATACGCATTCGAAATGACGAATAAGATCACCCTGATATTCACAGCGTCACGTTCAACGCATTGAACTGTGCTCAAATCGGGCATACCTCTATAGTTAGACCGCGAATGTTGCCGCCTCCTGTATTGCTTACACTTGCGCCTTTTGGGTGAATTCTTGATTGAGTTAGCGGGCTTACGATAGCATTGGACATGCTCAAAAGAAAACTAGTTTTTAAGTGTGTGCTTCTCATCTTTCACGAAGCATAAAAAATATTCGGTTGTTGAGGTCAGTGTTATTATGCAGAAAATAAGGTGATTTTCGATATTAACCCGGCATTAAAATGTTCCCTACGCATCTCACGCTACCGCGCTAAGTGAAGCGCACAAGCCCCTTAAATGGGCAGGGACTTATTCTATGCGTTATTTCGGTGCAGAGTCTTTGTCAGTGCGTTAGTGTCTTCACAGGTATTTGAATGTTCGTCGTGAGCATCGTTTGTCCAGCGTTATTGTCGCCATTTTGCAAGATATTCTATCAATTCTAATGGCTGACTAATCAACGCGTCTGCGCCCCATTCCAGCGGACGGTCTTGCTCGCTGATATAACCAAATAACGCGACCACGGTGCGCATACCGGCGGCGCGACCTGCAACGATATCGCGTTCGGCATCTCCGACATACACGCATTGCGCGGATTCACTGCCGCATTCTTTGCAGGCGTAATACATCGGCTCCGGGTGCGGTTTGGCTTTAGACGTGGTATCGCTGCTGACGATAGTCGCGGCGCGGTGATTGAGTTGCAGGGCCTCCATCAGCGGGCCGGTGAGCCACCCCGGTTTGTTGGTGACGATGCCCCATTTGTAGCCGCTAGATTCGAGTGTCATGAGCAGTTCCGACATGCCTGGAAACAAGCTGGTCATGCGCGCGATATTTTGCAAATAGATTTGTAAAAGTTGCAGTCGTACGCGTTCATAGTCGGGATGTTCCGGTGTATAACCGAAGCCTAATTCTATCAGCGCACGACCGCCATGCGACACGATAGGGCGTATGCGCTCAAAAGGCAACGGCGCGCGGCCGTGTTGTTCGAGGGTTTGATTGAGCGCGTATGCGAGGTCAGGTGCGGTGTCGGCAAGCGTGCCGTCGAGATCAAATAAAACCGTGGTAATGCTCAAGCGAAGACTCCCTACGCCGATTTGCGGGCTGCACAAAGGTAATTGACATCTAAATCACGTCCCAATGAATATTGACGCGTGAAAGGGTTATAAATTATGCCTTGCATATCGATGAGCGCCATCCCTGCACCGCGCACCCAGGTATCCAATTCCGCGGGGCGGATGAATTTTTTATAATTGTGAGTGCCCTGGGGGAGCATTCGCAATAAATATTCCGCGCCGAGGATCGCCAATGCGTAACCTTTGACGGTGCGATTCAACGTTGAAAAAAATACCAGGCCATCGGGTTTTACCATCGACGCGCAGGCACGCACGATGGAGGCGGGGTCCGGGACGTGTTCTAACATCTCCATGCAGGTCACTACATCGTATGCGTTCGAATGTACAAGTGCGAAGTCTTCTGCAGTGGACAATCGATACTCGACTTCGAGTGCGCTTTCCAATAAATGCAATTTTGCGACTTCCAGTGCCGCGGCTGCGACATCGATGCCGGTCACCTGCGCGCCACAACGGGCCATAGCCTCGGTGAGCAATCCGCCGCCGCAGCCTACATCCAGTACCCGTTTGCCATGCAACGATGCCAGACGGTCTATGTATCCGACGCGCAAGGGGTTGAGGTCGTGCAGCGGTTTGAATTCGCTTTGCGCATCCCACCAGCGTGACGCCACGCTATCGAATTTGTGTACCTCGTGAGGGTCGATATTGCGGGTGTGCATTATTGGCCTCCAATACGTTGTCGCCATTCTTGTGTCTTGCTGAGTATGGATTGTTCATCCAGCGTGAGGAGGCGGCGGTCATTCATTAACTGTTTTCCATGCACCCATACATCGGTTACCTGGTCACGCGACGCGGCGTAAACGAGTTGCGATATCGGGTGGTAAACGGGTTGCGTTTCGATGCGATTCAGGTTGATCGCGATGAGGTCGGCGGACTTGCCGGGCACCAGCGAACCTATCCATTGATCGAGCCATAAGGCCTTCGCGCCGTTCAATGTCGCCATGCGCAAAACGCGGTGTGCAGGCACCGCCGTAGCATCACGCAGCGCGACCTTGGCCAACAAGGTCGCGCTGCGCATTTCACCGAACATGTCGAGGTCATTATTGCTGGATGCGCCGTCCGTCCCTAACGCGACATTGACCCCGGCATCCAACAGCGCGGGTACTGGGCATATCCCCGATGCCAATTTCATATTTGATTCCGGGCAGTGCAATACGTGCGTGCCGGTGTCGGCGACCAGTTTTATTTCGTGGGCGGTGAGTTGTGTCATGTGTACGGCCAAAAAGCGCGGTGACAGCAGACCTAAGCGTTGTAGGCGCTCAAGCGGATGCAACGCATGGTGTTGCAGGCTTTGGTCGAGTTCATCGGCGGTTTCGTGCACGTGCATATGGATGGGCATGTCGAGCTCGTCCGCCAGGACACGGATACGTTTTAACGGCTCATCCGAAACGGTATAGGGCGCATGCGGGGCAAGCGCGGTAGTGATTAACGGGTGGCTGCGATAGTGATCGCGCAATGCCAACCCTTTATCGATGTATTCTTGGGCATTACGCGCCCAGGCGGTTGGAAAATCGATAATCACCAAGCCGATGGAGGCACGAATTCCGGATTCTTTATACGCGCGCGCAGCGGCATCCGGGAAAAAATACATATCGTTGACGCAGGTCGTGCCGCTGCGTAACATCTCGGCGATCGCGAGGCGGGTGCCATCGTAGACGAATTCTTCATTCACCCATTTTCCCTCGGCCGGCCAGATATGATTTTGCAACCACGCCATCAGCGGCAAATCGTCGGCGATGCCGCGCAGAAGATTCATCGCGGCATGGGTGTGGGCGTTGACAAAGCCAGGGCATAGCACATGTTGTGTAAGCCGGTGCTCTGCTGCGGCGCGATAGGTGGATTGTGCGGCCTTTGTAGGCAGGATATCTACAATCAGACCGTCGCGTATGGCCAGGCTGTGTTCACGTAACACGGTGTTTTCCGGTTCTATAGGAATGATCCATCCAGCATGTATCAAGGTGTCAACCGACGTGGTCACGGAAGCGCGGTCCTGTGCGAGGTGAGTGTAGCGCCAAGTATACCCTAAGCGGCGGCGTAAGTAGCCTAGTCCGTGTGTACACCCCAACGACCGTCTGTGGGGCGCTTTCTCCGGGCGGACGTTTCAGCTATGATTGCGCATGAGCAGAGGTGGACGATGAATTTTGACACAATACGCGCGGTAGAATGGACGGATCATGGGCTTAAATTGCTGGATCAACGTTTATTGCCACACCATCATGAGGTGATAACCTATACGGACGCCGCAGACGTGGCGTTGGCGATCAAGGAAATGGTGGTGCGTGGCGCCCCTGCAATCGGAATCACGGCCGCCTATGCGGTGGTGCTCGCGGCGCGGCGCCGTTATGCGAAATCACCGCGTACATGGAAAAACGATACCTTTCAGGATATCGAGCGCTTGGCCCACGCCCGACCCACTGCGGTCAATCTGCACTGGGCCTTGGCGCGTATGCAACGCCTGATAGAGGGCCTGTGGGACAGCCCAGAGGTTGCGTTGTTGGCCGAGGCCAGGCGTATACACGCGGAGGATATCGCTGCCAATCGGCGTATGGGCGAATTCGGCGCGAAGTTGATCGCCGAAGGTAAATCCGTCATTACACATTGCAATACAGGCTCCTTGGCGACCGGCGGGTATGGTACTGCGCTGGGGGTTATACGTAGCGCATGGTCGCAGGGCAGAATCGTCAGCGTCTACGCCGATGAGACGCGTCCCTGGTTGCAGGGCGCGCGTCTAACGGCTTGGGAGTTGGTGCAAGACAGGATACCCGTCACGCTGATGGCCGAGGGTGCCGCCGCGCACCGAATGAAACAGGGGGATGTGAGTTGGGTGATCGTAGGCGCAGACCGTATCACCGCCAACGGTGACGCGGCGAATAAAATCGGCACCTATCAACTGGCTATCGCCGCGCGTTTCCACGGTGTAAAATTCATGGTCGTGGCGCCGTCTTCGACGGTGGACATGGCGATCGACAATGGCTCTGATATTCCAATAGAAATGCGCGCGCCCGAAGAGGTGTTGAGCCTCAACGGGCACCGGGTGGCGGCGATGGGGGCGGACGCGTGGAATCCTTCCTTTGACGTCACGCCTGCGAGCTTGATCGACGCGATCGTGACCGAACGCGGCGCGATTTTGCAACCTAACGCCGAACGTATGCGTAAATTAATGGGTTAACGAAGGTAGCACACGATGTTTAAAGTGAATGAATATTTTGAAGGTAAGGTGAAATCGCTGGGTTTCAACATGAAGGATGGCCCCGCCACTATAGGCGTGATGGCCAAGGGCGAGTACGAATTTGGCACCTCACAAAAGGAAATTATCACGTTGACGACCGGCGCCATGGCGGTGAAATTGCCGGGGGCGCAGGAATGGAAAAAAATCAAAGTAAATGACAGTTTTGAAGTGGCTGCGCACCAGAAATTTCTAGTGCGTGTGGAGGAAGATTCCTCTTATGTGTGCCTATATCGCTGATGTGTTGAGTTAGGTTGCGCGGGGGCCGTGACGCGCGGCCCCGCGCGGCGATTATATATCTGTCGTTGAAATGCGATGGACGTACGCCGTGTGTTTGATGTTGCAACTGGCCTCGCGATAATGCGGCTGCACCAGCGGCGCAAATGCGGCCAATGAGCCACCAGCGGGGTAGTCAAATTCCACGGCGACGCGCGTGTTCGCGGCGACTTGCAATGGGCTTGCTAACGGTACAATCAAATATTGGCTATACCAGTCCAG
>JAOUGF010000445.1 GCA_029857925.1 Gammaproteobacteria bacterium | reverse complement strand
GAGGGTCGTTAATCAACGCCACCGCCAATAACAGGCGTTGGCGCTGCCCGCCGGAGAGTTTGCGCGTGTCGCGGTCTAAAAATTCACTCAACGCGCATAATTCGATTAATTCCGCGACCGCCGCGGTGCGCTCGTAGAGTTTGCTGAACATGGTCAGCGTCTCGCGCACGGTGAGAAACTCCTGCAGCGCCGTGTGTTGAAATTGGATGCCCACTTCCTGCCGATAGCGCGCGCCCAGCGGTTCGCCTTTATACAATATCGTGCCCTGCGTAGGGGCGTGGATGCCCTCTAACATTTCTATGGTGGTGGTCTTGCCCGCGCCGTTGGGGCCTAACAGCCCGAAACAAATGCCGGGTTTGATCGTCAGCGAGATGCCATCGACGGCGGTCAGGCCGGGATAACGTTTGACCAGACCTTGTGCCTGCAGAATTGCGTTCATAACTCCAAACTTTTGTGAAAGGCGTGTGCGCCTATATTAAGCGATTATAACCCGGAAGGGTACTCACATCGGTGATATCAATTTGGTGGGGTTGTAAATATTTTTTCGCGTAAGGCAAATAGACTTCTTGGTTAATAAAAACGTCAAATAGGTCGGGGTCTACGTGGTTTTCCAATTTCATTTTTCCCAAAATGGTCAACGCCTGATTTAGGCCCATCGGCGGTTTATACGGTCGGTCGGCCGCCGTCAACGCCTCAAAGATATCGACGATGCCCATCAAGCGGGCCTGTATCGACATCTGATCGCGTGTCAATCCACGCGGATATCCTTTGCCGTCCATGCGTTCGTGGTGCCCCCCGGCGATCTCCGGCACATTGCGCAAATGACGGGGGAACGGCAGTCGTTCCAGCATTTTCAAGGTCATGACAATGTGATTATTGATGCATTCGCGTTCTTTCGCCGTCAACGTGCCTTTACGTATACTGAGGTTGTACGCCTCGTCGGCACTGAGGATGGGCGCAGTTTCGCCTGTCAGTGTGCGCCATTGCCGATGTGCGATCTTCTCGACTTTGGTGACATCTTCATCGCGCATAAATTCGCCGCCGACGTTGGCTTTGTTTATAAATTCGATTTCGGTCGTTAATTCTTTCAATTGCACGGCGAGTTCCGCGTCCACCTGCGCGTTCGCGGTGGCGTCCAACTGCGCGCGCAAGGCCGCGATTTCGATGTCGCGACGCACGATTTCATAACGCAATTTTATCAATTCAATGCGATCGAATATCGTCTCTAGTTTTGTCGCCTTGTCCACTACGTGTACCGGGGTGGTGATCTTGCCGCAATCGTGCAGCAACGCGGCGATTTTGAGTTCGTAGAGGTCTTGTTCGTTGAGCTTGCATTTGGCCAAGGGTCCTTTATCCTCTGCGTTCAGCGCCTCCGCAAATAGCATCGCCAATTCCGGCACGCGGCGGCAGTGTCCGCCGGTGTAGGGCGATTTCTCGTCGATCGCGTCGGCGATGACCTGGATGAAGGTCTCCAATAAATTTTTTAATTCATCGATCAAGCGGTGATTGGTCAGCGCGACTGCGGCTTGCGACGCCAAAGATTCCGCCAAACCTTGTTCTTGTTTACCGAAGGCCATGATGTCGCCGTCGGCGTCGCGTGCGTTCAACAACTGCAGCACGCCGATCAGTTCGTTCTGGTGGTCGCGCATCGGAATGGTAAGGAAGGATTGCGAGCGGTAGCCGGTCTTGCGATCGAATGCATAAGTGCCGGAAAAGTCGAAACCTGGCGCATTGTAGACGTCGGTGATATTGATCGTCTCATTTTTTAGCGCGGCGTAGGCGCAGACATTGTTCAAATTGGGTTGTTGCGCGGCGTCGTGCAGCGGGATGGGTTCAAACGGCGGCGGTTGGCCGGTGGTGCCGCCCATTGCGATCTTTAGGCGGTCATTGCGCACGATCTCAAAGGTTAACCGTGCATGCGCATCGGCGATATACAAGGTGCCGCCTTCGGCGCGCGTGATCTCTTTTGCGCCGGTCAGGATACGTTCCAACAAGCGGTGCATGTCGCGTTCCGCAGACAGCGATATCCCGATGGTGTTCAACGCCTCTATGCGTGCCAAGATATCAGTCAAATTTACATTTTGCATTGGTTGCAGTACCGAATTTGTCCATACGCGCAAGGCGGGCGGGGGAGGAGAGACCGCAGTTGCGCAACACCTTCGTATCGACCCCCGCCGTAGTAAATTGAGGTAGCAAAATTAAGGTGCAAGCAGTATTACAATTTATGCGGTATAATCGGGTTTTCTGAAACGATATCCCATGGCCTTTCTGACCGCTACCACCCCCTACGGACTTTCCGCGCTGTTGACCCACGAACTGAAATCCTGGGGCATGCACGTCGCGAGTACGCGCCCCACCCACGTACAATTTGAGGGTGGTCTGGCCGAGGCCTATCGTGTCTGCCTGTGGTCGCGCCTGGCCAATCGCGTGTATATGCCGTTGACCCGCTGCGCCGCAGCCGATACCGATCAATTGTATCGCGAAGCCCTGGAATTCCCGTGGGAGGAACACCTGACCGCGCAGGACACGCTAGCGGTGGACTGTACGCTACAGGATGCGGCGATCACCCATAATCACTATGCGGCACTCAAATTGAAGGATGCGATCGTCGATCGTTTTCGTAATGCCACGGGCGAGCGCCCCAGCATCGATCTGCAACGCCCCAGCGTGCGCTTTCATGTGCATATTCATCGCCGAACGGCCGCGATCAGCCTCGATCTTGCTGGCACCAGCCTGCATGAGCGCGGTTATCGCACGGCCGCGGGCGAGGCCCCGTTGAAGGAAAACTTGGCGGCGGCG
>JAOUGF010000444.1 GCA_029857925.1 Gammaproteobacteria bacterium | reverse complement strand
ACCAATAAAACTGATAGTCGTTACGCACAGTACTGACATAAGGTTGAAGATTGTATTCGCCACCACCCGTCAGATCCAACTCCACAACACTGCTCAAATTAAAACGATAATTGCCGCCTAGATCTCGACTCTTGCTCTCGCCCCGATCTCGAAAGGCAGTATCACGCCATAGCGCAAAGGATTTCCAAGAAGCCTGGTTTACCTCTGTATTGGCACTTGCGATGGATGCTTGGAATTGATTCCCGTCGTAATCTCCAACGTTGCTAGCACGTACCCTAGACATTTCTCGGGTATATTTTAGTTCTGTGTAGGTCCTTGCGCCATGCAAAGCGACGGTAGGTGTCGCAGAAAGGGAATATACGTCGCTGCGTCGTTCACTCAGTTGAAAGCGATTTTGTTCAACTAACGGATCTGAATCAATAGATCTCTGCTCTAAAGCGCCATACATATCCAAATACACTGTCTTGGGCAAGACTGAAACACGAGATACACCACGCGCCTGATAGATATCTTGTTGCTGGCCTTGCGTGTAATCAAAGTGTTGTAATATTCCAAAGAAATCACCCGCAAACAATGCCCCAGACGCTCGGGCCGCAAGCTGCGGCGAAAGTGTGGTCGCTTCTGACGAAACAATGGGTGCGCCGGAATCACGGGCCGCCGAATTGATGTCGGCAATATAAAGATAACCCATAGAAAGCGCGGGACGCGTGGTCAGCTCGAATGCGTATATTGCGCTAGAAACCTGCGCACACATCACAAATCCGATAAATTTCTGCGTAAGCTGCGGCAACGCCGACACGCTAACTTTCGACGCCGTAGTCGCCATAATACCCGGAGCTGCGGGCGCGCTCCGCCTTGTTTAACACCAAAGAGACATCGCGAGTTTTATCCAACAACGCCAACGCATCCTTTAACGTACTTTTCTCGGTTTGATTCGCTTCAACAACCACTACTACTTGCCCAACAAGATTCGCGAGCACCCCGGCTTCACTGGTCTGCAGCAGGGGTGGTGCGTCAAAAATCACTATTCTATCTGAATATCGAGTGGCTAGCTCTTCAACTAACGCACTCATTCTACCGCTCGCCAACAATTCGGCGGTGCGCCGTTCTTTGCGACCGGCTGGTAATATAGAAAGGTTAGGAATGCTGGTTTTTATAAAATAATCCGCAACGTCCGTACTTTCACCTAATAAATAATCAACCAAACCTTGCTGTGCATCGATTCCCAAGTATGAAGTGATGGACGGTTTAATAACATCGGTGTCCACCAATAACACCGTGCGATCCAACTCCAGAGTTATACTTAACGCCAAATTGATGCTGGTATATGTTTTCCCTTCCCCGGCAACACTGCTTGTTACCATCACCACATTGCGGTGCCCATTCGAATTGCGCTCTTGGCCGAACGCGTTGCGCAATATTGGCCTTTTGATGCGCCGAAACTCCTCCAGGAGGGGATCATGCACGACTTCCGGCATCAGTAAATTCATCGACTTGAAGCGCGAAAAATCTAGCTCTATAGGTGCGCGCCGCGGAAGTTCTGATGTTGCGGCTGATGAAGGTTTTACGAGGGCCCCTGCGTCAGCATCCAGAATGACATTGGGCGTCGCTTGCAGCTTCTGCATTGCCTTTTCAATTGTGCCCAAGTGCCACCTCCAACTGCCAATATTAAAATATCTGCGCTATCACTAACGCGAGATAGACCGTGCCTAGACTTAACATTGATGCAAACCAAAGCATTCCGTCATACTTTGCCCATCCTTTCTTGTGTACCTCGCGCACCTTACCCACTGCGCCCAATACCGGATAGGGAAAAGACATACGCAATGCCGCAACTGACGAAAACGAAGGTTTAATCTGACGGAACAGCACCACGCCACCAACACCGCCTGCCAAGCCAATCATAAAAACCAGCGTCAAAAGTAATGGTCGATTCGGCCCTAACGGAATGGCAGGGACGCGAGGCGGCTCGACGATTTTAAACTGCACTTCATTACTATTGGCGTCCGCTTCTCGCGATAAGCGCGCGGATTCCCGGCGCGCCACCAGTGCCTCGTAATTCTGTCGATTGATATTATAATCGCGGTCCAGAGAGGCCAACTCCGCCTCCACCTTAGGAACGGTATCGACCATTTGTTTGAGACCGGTCACCTCACGCTCATACTCCATAACACGCACTCGCAGCCCTGCAACCTCAGCTTCAGACCTTCCTAAATCGATTTTCAACTCCTGATAGACTGGATTACTTTGTTTAATCTCCTCGCTTTTTCGCGCATCCGAACCGGTGCGCGCGGCTTCCGCCGCCTTTTGGCGCCGCAATTCCCGCAAGGATTCTTTAACCGATACCACATTTGGATGTTGCTCGGTGTACTGTAAAAGAAGTTCGTCCAATTTCGATTCCAAATTGATGATACGCGCATCCAACGGATCCGTTACCTGGGCCCGCGTATTACCAGGAGAAACACCAACGAATTCTTCTTGCCCGAACAATTGCCGCTTCAGGGCATCGCGTTTGTTGAGTGCTTCGTTGAGCGCCAATTCAGCTGCGTGCAGATTCGTCTTTAGCTGGTCAAGCCGTGCGAAATATCCGCCCGCCTGAGTAGGTAACAACCCAATATTTTTTTGCTTGAAATCCTTAAGCCGGGACTCTGCCTCAACCAACTTTTCCTCATATTCTTTAATCTGCGCAGTTAAAAACTGTTGCGTCAAATCGGTATCTGAACGGCTCGCACCGAGGCTGGATTCCACAAAGATGTTTAGCAACACTTGCACGACTTTATATGCGATTTTAGGATCTGGATTG
>JAOUGF010000443.1 GCA_029857925.1 Gammaproteobacteria bacterium | reverse complement strand
TAATACAGGTTCATTTAATGTATCCAATGGTGTTGTAACCAAAAATTGCGACGGTCACAAAACAACGGGATACACGACTACTTGTTCTGACCCAGTTGCCGTTGGCAAGGGTTTTATGCAAGAAATCATTTCGATTAAAAATAATACCAGTGGCGTGGTTAAGCAATATATCCACACCGTGGTTGTTGATCAAAATGCGAACAGCGGCAACATTCCTGGCGCGCCAAATGCGGGCGGTGCCAAGCAGTTTGCGGATGAGTCGTTGGTGTCCTACAACACCGACCAGACGCAGCAAACCAACGGTAATGAAAGTGGCATCTGGGCGCAGCAGAAGATTTTTGAGCCAGCGACGGGCGGCAATCTTCAGACGGCTTTCAACTCTACTACTGAATTGGCGATGGGTTGGGGCAACACCGATCCGAGTGGCACCAAGGGGGCTGTTACGATCAGCCAAGGTGTGAACCAACAAAACACCCAGTGCGCTGCTCCGCCTTGTACTACTGGCCAGGCCGGTCTGATTGGCAATCGTTTCGACACCAGCTTTAAATATGTGGCCGATGTGGATAAAGATGGCAATCGCTTGGGCTATACCACCAGCATTGGTCAGTTGACGGGCTTGCATAACAACGGCACCAACAGTAAGGAAGGCGATGTGCAATCCTTTAAGTTAGTGCAGGTGAGTGGTTCGTATAATGCGCCGGCCAGTGTCGGTGTCAGCTTACCCTCTATGTCCACGGGACCAAATACGTTGACGTTGTTAGGCGGTGCCGGTACGGTTGATAACCCGATGGGTAGTCAAGCGATTTGGTTAGGCCAAAATATCGCTTCAAACAACACGACAGCGGGTGGAGGTGCGACGACCACAGCGGGTGCGATGAAGTTTGGATATCAGTCGTTTGACAGCCTGTCTGACGCTAAAAATCCGATCTTCTATTACAGCTTGTTGGATAATGGACCGTTCCAAAATTCGGCTGGCCAAGACGCGTGGGGTTCTGCCGGTATCTTTGGTGTAGCGCCTACTTTAGCTGATCCGTTTGGACCAAACTTTTAATCCTTAGTTTTACACTATGGGTTATAAAATGCGGGGGCCCTTTTGGGCCCCTGTTTTTTTTTGTTGTCGGTGACATTTTTGGTCTAAACCCGCAGCGGAGAAATATATTCCAATCCCATGGCAATAATATCCCCCTGTTCCTCCTGGTGGGTTCTACCTGATTCTCGTGCGGCTAGTCGTCAATACTCAAAATCGTATACACGTGATGCATTAAGGTGTCGGGCCTTTTTTATTGCCAATGGAAATTGTGAATTGAATGCCTTATTATCGGCGAGGTCTGCGATCAATGTTAGAATCGCATGCGTATGGGTGCGCGACTACGCAACAATTTTGGCGTGAAATGTATTCGGAGGAATGAATGGCAAAGGCAATACGCGGTGGCAAGGCCGGTGGTACCAAGAAGACAACCGCAAAGCGGCAGCTTAAACCCGCCAAGGCGCGTGTAGCGACCGTAAAGTCGGCCAAAAAGACGGCCAAGCCGCGTGCCGCGAAGGCCGCGCCTGTGGTGCGCGGCCCTAACCCGATGGCGGTGATGCAGGCGGCGTCGGCCTATTGGAACTCCGCCGTGTTGCATGTCGCGGCGGGCATGGATGTGTTCACAAAATTAGCGGCGCGGCCAATGACGGCGGACGAGGTCGCGGCGGCATGTGGCGCCGATGCGCGCGGCACCGAGATGATCTTGATCGGTTGCGTAGGCCTGGGTTTTTTACAGAAAAAGGCGGGCAAGTTTCAAAATACGAAGGTCGCAGAGACCTTTTTGGTAAAAGGCGCGCCGCGCTATCAAGGCGGCATCGTGACGATGTTCGAATCCTGGGTTCCAGCGTGGTCGCAATTGAAGACGGCCGTGATGCAAGGACGTCCGGTGGTCGAAAAACAACACGATCATGGCCCGGAAGAGACGCGCACCTATATTATGGGCATGCTCTATCGGGGTATCCCGCAGGCCCAGTTGTTGGCCAAAGAGGTGCCGCTGAAGGGGCGTAAACGTCTGCTCGATGTGGGCGGCGGGCCGGGGATTTTTTCCATCATCTTTTGTCAAAAAAACAAGGGCCTCAGCGCGGACGTCTTCGATCTGCCGCAGACCTTGGCGGTGACGCGCGATATCATTCGCGATTATCAGGCGGAAGGACAGGTGCATACGCGCGAGGGGAGTTACTTAAGCGATTCCTTTGGCAGCGGCTACGATGCGGTGTTGTTGTCGTCGATGATTAACCAAGAAGGGCCGGACGTGATACGTAATATCATCGCGAAATCGTTCGATGCGTTAGAAAGCGGCGGCCTGCTGATGATACAAGAGCAGTTCTTGAACACCGAAAAATCCGGACCGTTGCTGCCGGTGCTGATCGGCTTGAACCAATTGGTGCATACGCCTGCGGGGCGCGCCTATTCGGCCAAGGAAGTGGCGGACATGGCGGAGGAAATAGGCTTTCGCAAACTGTCTTTCCGTGCGTTGCCCGAGCCCAGTCCTTTTACGTTAATCACAGGTGTGAAACCCTAACATGATGTGTGTACAGCGGCGTTGTGGAATGGCAAGGACGGTCGCGCTGATGGTATTGGCGCTGGGTGTGGATATCGCAAACGCAGAAGACGCGAAACCGGCACCGCCAAGTGCCGTTGCCGCGCCAACACCTACTGTGACGACACCAAAACCGGCCGCTAAGCCTGTAGCGGTGCCAGACGGGGGCGGTGCTAAATCCGTCACCAAGCCTGCCGCTCCACCGTCAGTGATCGCTAAGCCCGTTACCGCTACGCCCTCCAC
>JAOUGF010000442.1 GCA_029857925.1 Gammaproteobacteria bacterium | reverse complement strand
TGAGTGATTGGATCGCAAGTATGGTCAATGGCCCGAAAGGGGACGAGTTTTGGGAGCACCAGTGGTTTGTTGCGTTGTTGCATATCAAAAGAGGGACAAAAAACCTGTACACACTGGGTATGATGAACCGTGTGCAGCAATTATTTTTGAATAAATGTATGGCGCATTACGCGCCCGACAAGGCCCAGCAGGTGTTTAGCGCGTTTCTGCGCGTGTCTGGCGCCGTCGCTGCACTGATCGCGCAATGTTATGACGTAGTGGTTGAGAACAGTATACGCGAGGGTATGCAGAAAGTTGGCGTCAATACCGCGCTATTGGAACGAATCAAGGGCATGCAGGTGCGTAAAATGTTGGAGGAAGTGGCGCCACGCTATGGTCATGGTGCGTGAGTGATGGCATGCGCGCAGTGTTTTCAGATGTGAAGTGTGGAATAGCCTATATGCAGGAGGTCCCTGTTGGACGCGCCATTTGATATTGACCTTTCTGGTGCGGCAGATACCGGAAAAAATCACCTCGTCGTGTTGTCCGGTAACGGGCACGGTGAGCGTTTCGGTAGCGATGCGTATTTACAAAGCGCCTCTGCGGTGACCGGATTTTCAGCGAAGCTAGTCGAGAGGGCGTTGCGGAAAACCATGGAATTCGGCTTGCCGAAAAAATATATTACGCAAGTTTGTGATCTACAAGAGCAGGCGGATTTTGCGCTGGAAAATAGCGATTCCTTGGTCGCGGAAAATCGTGCGCGGGCCGCGTTGGGCGCGCTTGTCCGTGGCCGCCAGGAACAATTGCATACTCAAGAAAGCGGGTTGACGAAAGAATTGTCCGCTGCAATGGGTGGTGCGCCGATAGGTAAGGTAAATTATAGAATCCTGACCGCCAACAAGCTCAGTGAACTCTTGCGTGTGGGCGCAGAACAAAAAATGAACATCATCAAATTAGCGGTGTTTGGCCGCCGGGCGATGTTGGAAAAGCGCTTTACAGAATTTTTAGGCAAGGACATACGGTTGGCGGGCGAGGGCACCGACGTTTCACCGTCCATCGTGTTGTTGCGTGCGGCGGTATCACGACAAGTGATCTTATACACCGTGGGTATTCCTTCGGATTGCGCGCAGTACTGGCCGGTAGAAACCTGGTTGCAAGGCTTTTCTGCGGCGGTGCACTGTGCAAGCGATTTATCGAATATCGGCAGTGCCGAAGGTCGGATGTTATACACCTGCCTGACGCAAATTATAAAAGAAAAGGTGATAGTGGCATTGCCGTGCGAGGATGGCGTAGGAAAGCGCGAAGTGGACACACTTTTAAGTGATTGGATTGCGGTAGAAAATATGCGTGCACGCCGTGGGAATTTACAAGATTTGTTGCGCGAGGCGATTAAATCCAATGGGTAGCCTTTCGCGATAGGTGATTTGGTGTAAGTGGGAAAAGTATTCATCATAAATAGTGCAGCGGGAGGAATTATGGTGGCGGAAATCAGTCAGATTCGTAAGCAATCTGAAATGAGCGTAGCACTTAATGAATTGAAAATCACTGAAGGTGTGATCGCGGTGGCGTTGGTGGGGCGCGATGGCTTCGTGATTGAAAGTACGGCAAGTTCGGCGTTGGATATGGAGGCCTTGGGTGCAATGGTCGCAACGGCGATCGGCACAACGGAAAGCCTGGGTATGGAATTTGAGCTGGGGGCGATGGATCAATACTTGGCGGAGTTCCAAGGCGGCAAGGTGTTAATGGCCGCTGTACACGCGGACATTTTGGCCGTGGTCACGGAGGCGTCGGCGGTGATAGGCGCCGTACGCTATGCGATGCGTAAGCATATTCCTAGCGTGTTGAAGGCGATGCTGTAGCGGGAGCTTGATTATCGTGTGCCAAATCCCGTATCCAGCGCTAACGCGTATTGATGGCTTTCATTAAACTTTACACTAGGCAATAATATAAGGGAACCTCTAAAAATTTGCTGAGCGGCGCATCGCGTCGTTGAAAAGGGTCGAAAAATGCTCAGATACGTCAGCCCTTTGAGGCAACGTGTAAACTGCGCTTTTTCGCCCCTTTCCGCCTAGCGCTGCATCCCCTGATCGAATTTTTAGAGGTTCCCATAATTGTATCCGCTGGCTGTCCACGCGTTGCGGCCCCTGACTATCATAAAGTTTGGGCCGGTCATTAATGGCGTCTCTGCTACAGACTAGACGTATTGCCGAAAACGACAGGTAATGGCATTAAAAACTTTTTACAATAATCAACATCGCCTATACTTGCCAATAGTATATTGAATGCATTTCCTTGATGAGTCGTATTGAGTGACAACCGCGTGCAGCACACCTACAGCATAGCCACCGCGCCTGTTATCGTTTGGGTTCATCTTTTTGTAGCGTTGACATCGTTAGTGCTGGGTGCAGTGGTACTCATCCGGCGCAAAGGGACGCCCACGCACCGTAGGTTGGGGCGCGTCTGGGCGGCGCTGATGTATATGGCGGCAACCACCTCATTTTGGATACAGGCGCGCGACCACTTTAGTGTAATACACGTATTGAGTGTAATCATGCTGATAAGTCTCACCTATGCGCTTTATGCCATTCGGCGCGGAAGGGTGAAGACACACAAGATCTGCATGCAGAGCACGTATGCGGGCCTGATCGGGGCGGGGGTGTTTACATTGCTGCCGTATCGGATGTTGGGCCAGTGGGTGTTTGGGTGATGTGTTTTACACCCAGCGTTCAAGCAAAGGTAACGCAATGGACACTATGATCAGCGCGAGGGTTTCCACAATCTCCACCAACGCACCCGCCGTGTCGCCGGTTGTGCCTCCGATGCGGCGGTGGA
>JAOUGF010000441.1 GCA_029857925.1 Gammaproteobacteria bacterium | reverse complement strand
TTTCCTTCACACGTAATATATCGAAACCGAAAATTTCACCGGCAAGATGGAATGTCAGGATTTGGCGCACGCTTTCTTGCGCACCAATCTCTGACTCTACACCTCCTATCAATTCATTCGTCACCATCAACGCCTCCTTAATTTCATACACGCCTGTTAGGCTGCTGCCGACTCTTTGTCGCTTGCCATGCCGATTAATCCTGGCACATCCAGCACCAGCGCCACTTCACCCGTGCCTAAAATGGTCGATCCGCCTATCCCCTTCACATGTGAAAATAGCTTCCCCATCGGTTTAATCACGGCTTGCAGCTCTCCAAGCAGCGTATCCACGACCAAACCGGCACGTTGATCGCTGTATTGAACCACGACGATGTTCTCCCGCGTCTTTTTTCCGGGTTCACGGCAACTGAAAAAATCGCCCAAATGTATAAAAGGTAATACTTCGCCGCGTAAATTAAGGTAATTCGACTGCGACACCGTCCCTTCGGGCCGCTCGATGCACTCCACGACCATGTCCAGCGGAATCACATACGAGGACTTCCCCACCGCTACATGAAACCCTTCAATAATGGCCAGCGTCAGCGGTAACCGAACGCGAACTTTCGTCCCTTGATTTTCGTGCGTCTCTACATTGATCGTACCGCGCAATGCGGTTATGCTGCGCTTCACTACATCCATTCCAACACCCCGACCAGACAAATTACTGACCGCGTCCGCTGTCGAAAATCCTGGCTCGAAAATAAGATTATCCAGTTCATGTTCGCTAAGCGTTTGATCCGCGCCTATCATTCCCCTGTCTATCGCCTTGGCGCGAATTTTTTCACGATTCAGTCCACGCCCGTCATCGGAAACCTCTATGACGATGCTGCCTGAGTCGTGATACGCGTTTAGCATAAGTCGGCCTTCCCGCGACTTGCCTTTTGCCTCCCTCTCCGCAGGAGACTCTAGGCCGTGATCCATGGAGTTGCGCACCAAATGCAATAATGGATCGCTGAGCCGCTCTACGACGGTCTTATCCAACTCCGTTTCCGCGCCGGTGATCACCAAATTGATTTCTTTACCCAGTTCGCGACTGATATCGCGCACCACACGCTGAAAGCGGTTGAATGTCGCGCCGATTTGTACCATGCGCAAATTCAGCGCACTGTCACGCACTTGCTCGACCAAGCGCTCTAAATTGGATATCGTATTGACCATATCTTCATTTCCAATTCGCTTCGCAACCACTTGGGTCGCGGCGCCCGCAATTACCAACTCACCCACCAGATTTACCAGACAGTCTAATTTATCCGCATCCACGCGAACGGAGCGCACATCGCTAGCGCCGCCGTTTGCGGGGACGTTCGAGACCGCCGAACCGGTTATGCGGCTCTGTTGTTGTTTTTCTAATGCGGCCTTGACGACTGCAGGCCGCACCATGTGCTCCTCCACTAGAATCTCTCCCAAGGGAGTAGGCATAGCATCTGAAGCGCCGGAGTTTTGTTGCGCCTTCGCCTGCAACGCTAATGCTTCCGCCAACTCTTGCTGCGTGAGCGTCCCGCAATTGACCAGAATCTCGCCTAGCCGTTGATTTGGCTCGGGCGATTGACTAATCAGCATTACGTATTCACTCACTTGCGAATGCGGGGGTAGGATGCGTATCGTGGCATCCTGGCGAACAAAATCGAACACACTCTCGATCGCGGCCTTGTCTAAATCGCTTTGATAGGCGATTTCAAAGCCGAGATAGCAAAGCTCTGCATCCAATATATCCAACGCCGGAAGCGTTTCGGTCAAGGTAAAGACGCGCTTGATTTTACCCTTTCGGTCTAGATACCGAATAAACGACAACGGATCAAAGCCATCGTGCATGACCTTCGGGTCGAAACGCAAAGAAATGTGCCAATGATCGTTTTCCGCAGTGTACCCTATCGCCTTTGCCGCCGATGCGGCTGTGGGGCTGGGTGTTTCTGCCTTTCCCTGAGAAACTCGCCGTGTGCCGCCATGGCGCGCCAAACGATCTAACAAACTTGCATCGATATCCTGGCGTGCCGGCCTAAGCGTCTCTATCCCGCCTTCAATATCTCTGATCATGCCTTCAATATGATCACGGCATTCGAGCAATACAGCGATAAAATCCCCTTCGACTTTGATCTCGCCGGCGCGCAATTTATCCAATACCGTTTCTACGACGTGCGTAAAATTGACTATGTGGTCTAGGCCAAACAATCCCGCCGAGCCTTTAACCGTGTGCACCGCGCGAAACAGTTCGTTAACCAAATCAGAATCTTGACGCCCTTGCTCCATCACCAACAGCGCATTTTCTATTTGCTCTAATAGCTCCAAGCTTTCCGTCACGTATGTTAGCAAGGGATTATTTGTTGACATACTGATATCCTATGATTTATCGGTTGCCGCAGCGGCTGGAAAATTCAGAGTGGAGCGCAGACCCAGTAACTGCACTGTTTCCGCCAGAAGCGGACTGGCGAGAGTAAACTCAAGCACCTTGTTTTTATTCACCATTTGTTGACGCAGACTCAATAAGAGCTGTATCCCGGCAACATCCGTCTCCCCTACCCCAAGGGTATCTACTTTTAAAAAATCAAATTGATCGACAATCTGCAATAGAGACTCTGTCAAACGCGCGGCGTTGCTTACGGTTAAATCACACTTAATCGTCAGCAAAGCGTGCTCGCCTTCGCTTTGTAAATCTAACAATTCATTGTCAATATTCATCATGCACAATCCCTATTGCCCTATCGTCTTATCGCCAATTCGGCAGGATACTTTACCTCTCCATCCACGGTTTTTTATAAGGACAAGCGACGAACGAT
>JAOUGF010000440.1 GCA_029857925.1 Gammaproteobacteria bacterium | reverse complement strand
CAGTCCAGAACGCGCTAAACAACTCTCTTGCGGTTTTTGCTATGATTTGATCCGCGATAGCGGTAGGAACAACCCATTCGCCCTGTTTGTCTTTGATATCGCTATTCATCTTATAGGTCGCATTGGGATCTGCGGAATCCAGCATTAGCGCAACCGGTTTTAGTTTATTCGTCAACCAAAAAATATTGTTTATTTGCCCTTCACTGAAGTATTCCTTCGCACTGGCGATTGTGATCGAATATAACGTATCGAAACCTTCTTTATTGTAGGCGTCAATCGCCCAATTACTCAGCATCCCATTGAAAAGCTTGTTAGTCGCATGAATCGTATTTTCATCATCTATTGCGCCCAATTTTTTTAAAGTTATTTTCTTTGCAATATCTTCTGGTTTATATAAAGGAGAAAACCGATAAGATCTACTCCAGTTAATTCCATTACCTAGCTTTAGCTGCCAATTTACAGCATCCGCATCCAACGGATTGTCATTTTTTCCCAACAGTAATATTTCTACATCGTCATCGCCGCTAAGGATCAAAGGTGTCATAAGCGACGGAAATAAAATGATAGCGGGTTTAAGACCTATGGCCTTGTATGTTTCCCCGGTGGTGATTTCGAAATTCATATCCGTCACAATTTAAAACCCTTTTCACGCGTGGAGACGACCGGTTGTGTTATTTTTTTGCGTCTGGTATGGCGACTTTGAATGTGCCCCGCCCGGGCGCGATGTCTTTCAATATCACCCATTGCTGTGCGTCAGGTGACACTACACTCACGTTGTCGTCCGCCGTTTTTACCTTATATTGGGTATCTTTTACCGGATTGATGACCAGAATATTTACACTGTCTACAAACTCCATTAAATTGGACTTTACCGCACTTGGAGGATCCGACACACAAAAGAAATAGCTTGGCTTTGAATAGGAATCCCCGTGTTTTTTTTGTTCTTCTGCAGTCGGGATTACCTTGGTGCTTCCTTTGAAAAAGAAATTCCATTCCGTTTGAAACTTACCCTCTTTCACTGCGACGGGTATACGCGTGATGGGGAGGTGCGCGCCCATCTCAGAAAATTTAAATATCGTCAGCATTGCACTCACACCCTTATAGCCGACAATTCTACCGGTCAAACCGACCTTTTCTTTCCGTCGCACCTGAGATCGATCCCATTTCAGAGAGGAAACTGTTATGGCGGGCATAACGGTAAGCGGTAAAGATGTTTTTGTTACCTGGTACTTGACCAGTTCCGCAGTAAGCGTCACCGGTGATTTTAAATTGTCCGGTAAATTTACGTTACCAAAATATTTTCCGCCAGACACCTTCCCCTGCTCTTTAAAAAAAGCCTTACCCTTTGCATCCTTACCAGTAATCGTAATTTCCGCTCCGTTGCCGACTAACGCGGCCATTACTTCAAAATTCACTTTGCTATCCACGTACGCTATCGCGCGCTCCCATCGGATATACACGATTTCTGATTTTTTCCTAAACGTGCCTTTCGAATTTGTCTGTTGCGTACTAAGCATGTCTCGCCTACCCTATCAGCTCAAAACTATACATCTGTTGCACTACAGTTTTCCCGATCAACTCGTAACTGTTCATCGTAAACTGTCCGGTCAATGTATAACCTGCAGATTCATTTACCAAATAAATGACGTGGTATAGCACTTCAGCATCTTTCACCGGCGTCCAACGAAATACCAATTCAACCGCATTTGCCCCGTTCTTTAGTGCGAACAGCCTTTGTTTTAACTCTAAGTATCCTTGTAAATTTTCGCGCAATGCATTAATTTTTTGTTGTGAGAATTGAACCAATGTCTGGCCTTCAAGCGCATGATCTATGGTCAGAGTAATCGCATGTTGCAATCCATCAATTTCCGGTCCTGCAAAGCGATAGATACTTTGGTCTTCCCATTCATCAGGCAGACTTAGTTTAAATTTATTGTCGATAACTATCTTTTCGTTCGACATGCGTACCGCCCAAACCCATAGTATCAAATATAGAGACTTATAAAATGTCGTCGCTATCCGACAATCAATTTCTTTTGGTGAATTTCACTATTGTTTTATACCACTTTTATTTTAAACTTCGTCGGCGGCAAATCGTCTTCCTTCGCTTCCCCGTTTGCATCGGTCTTGCCCTGGCGTACATCACCCGCTGGCGTGGTCAAAACGTAGGATGCGTTTGCAATTGCCTTTCCCTCATCATTTTTCAACTCTATATCTATCCAATCGCGAATACGCACAGGCCCGGAGCGTACTTTGTCTGCACCAACGGAGACGGTAAAATAAAAATCCGGTGCAATGGCGTTTGGTATCAGATCAGCGCCACTCAAATGTGGAAATTTCCACGTGGCAGTTATTTTCTTGCTTTTGACGGTCTCCTCTATCGAATCAATGATAAAATCGGGGCCGCTGATGTCCGTCACCCAAACATCTATGCGTGCCGCAGTTCCGTCTGGTATTCCAAATGTGTCTGTATTCATTTCAAGTTTTTCGTCTGCTTTAGCAGCGTCTGTTGACCACCGAGGATTCACAATGCCATACAATTCTGCCTCGGTTTTACCTTCTTCACTTAAGCCCCCTTTATAAATTCGACCATCCAATGTCAGAGCACTTTTCTTTTCGACGCCTGCAGTGTCCTTAAATCGATATTTGACGCCTACCAACGGCAAATTATTCGTATCTACAAACTTATATTCCACCCAGTGTTTCCCCAACACCTTTTCACCGGGCTTGCCCGTCAGCACGGGCGCGGATGCCACTGACCCCGTTTTTCCCGCACCCCCGCCCCCACCTCCGCCGCTGCCCGGCCCCTCACCG
>JAOUGF010000439.1 GCA_029857925.1 Gammaproteobacteria bacterium | reverse complement strand
GAAGGGCGTGTGCGTATCCATGGGGTGGGGATGCGCGGGCTACAACAGGCCGTCGGCGATTTGGATCTCGGAAATTCCGGCACGTCTATGCGTTTGATCAGCGGTATCCTGGCCGGGCAATCCTTTGATTCGCGGCTGATCGGCGACAGTTCGTTGTCTAAGCGACCGATGAAACGCGTCATAGACCCGCTGGCCAAAATGGGTGCGCGCATCGACGCGACGCCAAATGGCACGGCGCCGTTGCTAGTGCGCGGTGGAAACGCGCTAAAGGCGATTGACTACGTGATGCCTATGGCCTCTGCGCAGGTGAAATCCTGTCTGATATTGGCGGGGTTGTACGCACAGGGGCGCACCTGTGTGACCGAACCGGCAGTGACACGCGATCACACCGAGCGTATGTTGCAGGCCTTCGGCTATCCCATTGAACGCAAAGGGTCTACGGTGTGTGTAGAAGGCGGTGGCCGACTCCACGCCACGCGCATTGATGTCCCTGCGGATATCTCTTCAGCGGCGTTTTTTATGGTGGGCGCAAGCATCGCGGACGAGGCAGAGGTGGTTTTGAGTCATTGCGGGGGCAATCCTACGCGTACCGGCGTCATCGATATCCTTAAACGCATGGGGGCGGATATTCAACTCGAAAATCAACGCATCGTTGGGGGGGAGCCGGTTGCCGATATCCGCGTGCGTTCCGCCCCGTTACGTGGCATAGACATCCCGCTGGAATTAGTGCCACTCGCCATTGATGAGTTCCCGGCGATTTTTGTCGCGGCCGCGTGTGCGAAGGGCCGCACGGTGTTGCGTGGGGCCGAAGAATTGCGGGTTAAGGAGAGTGATCGTATTCAAGTTATGGCCGATGGCTTGCAGGTCTTGGGCATCTCTGCGCAGCCCACACCGGATGGTATTATTATTGAGGGTGGGAAATTAGGGCGCGGGCTCATAGACAGCCATGGCGATCATCGCATCGCCATGTCGTTTACGATGGCTGCGCTACGCGCGTCTGGGCCTATCGAAATACTGGATTGTGCCAACGTATCGACATCCTTCCCCAATTTCGTCGCGTTGACCCAAGGCGCGGGCGTGAAAGTGCGTAGCAGCGAGGATTAATCTATGCCCCTAGCCCCTACATTAACCATAGATGGCCCCGGCGGCTCGGGTAAGGGTACGGTCGGTAGGCGGGTCGCGCACGAATTAGGCTGGCATTTTCTTGACAGTGGTGCGTTATACCGCCTTTTAGCGCTGGCGGCGATTAACCATGGCATAGAATTAGAAGACGTCGCCCGTCTTGCACCCTTGGCAACCCAATTAGATGTGCGTTTCGTTGCTACCGGGGGCGAGGAAGATGGCATTATATTGCTAGAAAATCATGATGTTACTGATGCTATTCGCACGGAAACTATCGGTAATGCGGCATCTGTCGTGGCGAGCAATGGCGTCGTGCGAGCCGCGTTGCTGGACCGCCAGCGCGGTTTTTGCCAGGCGCCAGGCCTCGTCGCAGATGGTCGAGATATGGGCACCGTAGTCTTCCCACGTGCAGAGGTTAAGGTATTTATCACCGCCAGCGCGTGGGTACGTGCTGAAAGACGTTATAAACAGTTGAAAGAGAAAGGGCTTGATGTTAATCTAGCCGCCGTTTTGGCCGATATCGAGGCGCGTGATGAGCGTGACCGAAATCGACCCGTGGCCCCGCTGGTACCGGCCGCAGACGCGACGATTATTGACACCTCGTCGATGAGCGTCGCGCAAGTGGTTCACGATGTACTGAAAATCGTTGCTTCACAGGTATCGCAAAGGTAAGTTCCACTACGCTAGCTGTAGTGCGGCCTTTGTTTTTGTTAGGGATCTACCTAGGGATGTCTCTGGGTGGGTATTTTATTATCTCAACCCGTGCCCTCACAGGTGCGGAGCTAAACCGTATGGTTAAGGTTGGAAATCAATGACTGAAAGTTTTGCCCAATTGTTCGAGGAAAGTTTATCCACTAGCAAAATGCGCCCAGGTTCTATCGTCAAGGGTATAGTGGTCGAAGTGCTCGATAATTTCGTGGTGGTACACGCCGGGTTCAAATCCGAAGGTGTGATCCCCAGGGAACAATTCCTCGACGAGCGGGGAAATTTGGAAGTCAGCGTCGGTGATGAAGTCGAAGTCGCGTTGGACATGCTGGAAGATGGCTCGGGCGAAACCCGTTTGTCACGTGAAAAGGCCAAGCGCGCGCAGTCGTGGATACGCCTGGAAGAGGCGTTTGAAAAGAATCAGACCGTCAAAGGTCTTATCTCCGACAAGGTCAAGGGTGGTTTCACCGTCGAGATCGCCGATGTACGTGCCTTTTTGCCAGGTTCTTTGGTCGATGTACGCCCCGTGCGCGACACCACTTACCTGGAAGGCAAGGAACTCGAATTCAAGGTTATTAAAATCGACCGCCGTCGCAATAACGTGGTCGTGTCCCGCCGTGCCGTCGTCGAGGCCGAGAGCAGCGCCGAGCGCGATTCCTTACTGCAGAATTTGCAGGAAGGTCAAACCATTAAAGGCGTGGTCAAAAACCTCACCGATTACGGCGCGTTTGTCGATTTGGGCGGTGTGGACGGCTTATTGCATATCACCGACATGGCGTGGAAACGCGTCAAGCACCCCAATGAAGTGGTGAACATCGGTGACGAAATCACCGTGAAGGTGCTGAAATTTGATCGCGATCGTAACCGCGTATCGTTGGGCCTCAAGCAGTTGGGCGATGATCCATGGGTTGATATCGCGCGCCGTTACCCGGTAGGCACGCGCCTGTCTGGCAAGGTCACTAATATTGCCGATTACGGCTGTTTTGTA
>JAOUGF010000438.1 GCA_029857925.1 Gammaproteobacteria bacterium | reverse complement strand
CATAGTCGCCAACGCGCGTAGGCCGGTTGCTAGAATGGGTGCTACTACACGCCCACAGCAAGGATAACAACAATAGGTGCGCGACCCTGAGCGGTGTGATCAGCACGGCGGGCGGCTTGGACGCTATCGTACCCTCTTTTTCACAAACGGGAAGACATGCGTAAAGCCGAGTATGTCCGTCACCAGCAACACTAAGAAAACAAACAACGCGACCTCCAACACACCACTGCCTGCGGGCAGCGTCTGCAGGCGGCCATGGAGTTGTGCCACCTCGGTATCACTCAACGCGGCTATGCGCGCCTGCAACTCGGTAGGGTCCACGCCGAGCGTGGCGAATTGCGCGGCCAGGTCTTGGCGTTGCAACATGTCGGCGAGCTCTGCGCGCTGCCATGGCGCGGCGGAGACGACCTGCTCGGTCTCTACCAGCGCCGCCTGTGCGGCAGGCGCATAAAGCGAACTACCCACCATTGAGATGGATAAAAAGGGGACAATACAGCGGACAAAATGCCTGTTCAATCGCATATTCGGGAGCTCCGTCGTTGAGGGGTAGCGCATCACGGACAGTTTACGCCTGCGCTTCCACTCCCTCAACCCCGACTACTGCGGGGGCTTGCGCGTGGAAAATACGCATTATCGTTTCTTTGACGATGGGCCGAACATCATTCATCCGCATCGTGATGGCGTGAGCGCCGCAAGGATATTCGTCTCTAAATAATGAAAGTCGAGCACAAAGTGTGGCGTGGACAGATAATCATCTTGTATATCGCATTGGCAACGGAAATGTATACAAAATTATGCGAGGCAATAATGGGACGGCCGCGAAGACCAGTTTTATTTCGATAGTGGACACTCCTGCAGCCAATCTTTTCACTTCCGGCGCATGTATTTCAACACCACCATCGCCGATAGCGCTGGCATTTACATTTATACCGCGCACTATATTCGCGAAGATGAAAAGATCATGGGTCTTTCGACGGAAAATACCTGGCCGCATCGGAGAATGAACCGGGCGCGCTGTGGATGGCTACGTGGTATGCCAACGCACGCAGCGACGAAGTACACTATACCAAAGACGATTTGGTTTATTATGGCCAGCGCGAACACAAAGTGCGTTTTTCGAAGTTGCACCGGGGAGTAGCACGCCCGGCGCAATTAATCAAAAATCGAGATACGGGGTGCGCCGCTATAGTAACGGAGTGCCGTTTTTGATAAGTTATTTGCTGAGATGTTGTATAATGCAAAAGGCTTACTCAACACGGAGACTTTAAATATGGCAAATGAACGTTACCACCCGGCATTGATAACCTTACATTGGCTGATCGCTTTTATGCTGGTGGTTGCCATCACAATAGGAATGACGGTATTGGAAGATACTCCCAATAGTTCTCCCGAAAAAATCGGTGCGTTGAAAGGTCACATGATAGGTGGAATTTTGATCTTGGTATTAACCATTGTCCGTTTAGTCGTCAAGGTAACGACGTCAAATCCGGCGCCGGTCAAAACGGGCAACCCGTTTCTTGCCAAACTTGGCGTAGGTATCCATCACGGTTTCTATTTTTTCATCATCGCAATGGCGGGCTCAGGGCTTGCCACGGCTATCGCCGCAGGCCTGCCCGACATCGTTTTCGGTGGATCAGGCGCGCCCTTACCCAAAGATTTCTCGCAATTTGCCGCGCGCGGTGTTCATGGTTTAATCGCAGACATACTGGTAGTCATGGTAATTCTACACATCGCAGGCGCGCTAGTTCACCAATTCAAACTCAAGGATAATTTGATGGCGCGCATGAAATTCGGAAAAAAATAATCCCGCATTGTTAGTCACCGCTCTCTCACCGTCACGCGCACATGACCTCACCGGCAATGTGCGTGACCTGTACCCCTTTCGCTGTTATTCCTCTGCATTTCTTAGAAGTGCTTGATAAGATTAACATTGCATTCTTGTTGTCACGGGTGTTAAATGTCCATCTAACACCCACAACGTTTGGGTCGGCGCTTATCCTCGCGAAACATTCGGACTAGGCAACCTCACGCCCGCGTCTACGTTGGCACTACGCAACACTGAATTGGTGATGCCTTTTCTAAGGAGGGATTATGGCAGTACCCCAGATTGACACTATCGTGGCCGCATTAGGGGCCGCACTGGCTCTCTCATTTACCGTGGAGCGCATTATTGAAGGTGTTAAAAATGTCTTCGCATATTTTATTAAAGACACCGCCGACATCGTCGTACCTCCTTTGGCCAAATTGGAACGACGCGCGGATGCGATTGTAGAAAAATACCAAGATCAAACGACGCGCCTGCAAGAGGAGGCACAGGCACGCAGCGACGCAGGGGCCGCACAATTGAGCCAGACGAGCGTGCAAGGCCTAGGCGAATGGGACGAACGGGTCGGCGTGTTTACATTCACCATTGAGCCTGCCACCGCGCCCAATATGACGCGCGTGCTACGTGAATTCATGATACAAATCCTCGGACTCATAGCCGGGATTGTGCTTGCGCATGGCGCACAACTAAAATTATTCAGCCTTTTGTTGCAGGGCGCATATGTCGGCACTCCATTGCCGCCGTTGCCGGACGGGGTGGATTATTTATTGACGGGGATGTTAATCGGCGGCGGCAGCGCACCGATACACATGCTTATCAAATTCATCTCAGAGCGTCGCATCACACCCGCTGCCGCAGACACCGATACGCGTGAGGCCGCGCCGACGGTTACCGAGGCCGCCAGCACCGCACCAACGCCAGTGACAACACCTGTATTGAGCACAGATTTATTCAACGTCCCCTATGACGGTGGCGTCGATTGTGCGCGTTTGCAGAACACGCACTT
>JAOUGF010000437.1 GCA_029857925.1 Gammaproteobacteria bacterium | reverse complement strand
TGCCCATTTCACCGCGAATGTTAGATTTTTTTCTTGTCGCCAATATCAGTTTGGCGTTGCTGATTCTATTGTTGACATTCTACGTAGACAAGCCACTCAAGTTTTCTACTTTCCCTTCTCTGTTACTATTGGCAACACTTTTCCGTTTAGCGTTGAACATTGCCGCAACGCGTCTTATTCTCGGCAGCGCGGATGCCGGTCGCCTCATATCCGCAATAGGCGAACATGTGGTCGGTGGCAATTATGTCATCGGACTCATCGTATTTCTGGTTTTAGTCGTTGTTCAATACGTCGTAGTGACCAATGGCGCGCAACGCGTCGCGGAGGTTGCGGCGCGTTTCACGTTGGACGCGATGCCTGGTAAACAGATGAGTATAGACGCAGACTTGAATATCGGCCTTATCGATGAAACCCAAGCGCGTGCGAGGCGGCGAGAGGTTGAGCAAGAAGCCAATTTTTACGGCGCGATGGATGGCGCGAGTAAATTTGTCAAAGGGGATGCAATCGCCGGTATCGTGATATTGCTTATCGATATCATAGGTGGCCTTACCATAGGTGTGTTCCAACATCATATGAATTGGGACAGCGCGGTGCATACATATACCCTATTGACGATCGGCGACGGCATTGTTACGCAAGTTCCCGCGCTAATTATAGCTACTGGTACAGGTATCATCGTCACGCGGGCGGCGTCCGATGAATTTCTTAGCAAAGAAATCACAAAGCAAATCACAGCGTATCCCAAGGCGTTGTTATTGCTAGGTTCGGCGTTATTTGTGCTGTTATTCTTACCGGGGGTGCCCGCGCTGCCGGTTGCAGCGATTTTATTGGTAGTGGGACTCATCTATTGGCGTGCGCTGGTCAATGAAAAAAATGCTTCTTTGGACCCCGCAACACGGAGCACCGAAGATAAGAAGCCAGATGACTACTACAACTTACTGCGTGTAGAACCCGTAGAAATAAACCTGGGTTCAAATTTGGTGGCTTTTGTCGGGGGTGAATCCGGTTTGTTTATGGAACGCACGGACGCATTCCGCAAACAGTTGGCATTAGATCTGGGTGTCGTCGTCCCTCGCGTGCGTGTTAAGGATAATAAGAAGACCGCCGCTCAAAAGTACGAAGTACATATATATGGCGCGAAGGTCGCTGAGGGTGAACTCTATCCGGAAATGGCGTTGGCAATTGACCCGGGTACGGTGACGGAAAAAGTGGAGGGGAATGAAACACGCGATCCCAGCTATGGTCTTCCCGCGTTATGGATTCCAAAAGAGCGTCGTGAACAAGCCCGCAAAGCGGGCTATACATTGGTGGATGCGGCAACTGTGCTGATGACGCATCTCAATGAAGTGATGCGTCAACAATTGCCCAATGTTTTGACCCGCTCAGAAACGCAGGCGTTGGTCGAAAAGGTGCGCGAAGAAGACGCCGGCTTGTTAGAGGAACTGATTCCCGGTGTCATGACACTGTCCGACATACAAAAGGTGTTGCAACGGCTGTTGAAAGAGAAGGTGTCTATACGTGGGTTGCGCGCGATACTCGAGGTGCTAGTAGATTACGGCAAGACGGTCAAGGATACCGATGTATTGACGGAATTGGTAAGGCAAAAGTTGGCACCAACGATTTGTCAACGTTTGGCCTCAAATGAAGGTGAACTCCATGTATTGACGTTGGATCCCGCATTGGAGCGTTCCATGGGCGAAGGTCTGGGGCGCACCCCAGAGCGTAACCGGTTGGTGTTGGAACCTAAGCTCACGGAACAGGTAATAAAGCGATTGTCCAGCAACGTAGAGAAAATGATTAATGAAAACATGTTCCCGGTGTTGTTAACTGCGCCGGAACTGCGGCGGCATGTCTATGCGTTGACGGAAAGGTTATTGCCGCATTTGGCGGTATTGTCTCTATCGGAAGTACCGTCGCACATTAAACTAAGATCATTTGCGACGGTAACGATTTAAAAGGTTGTGATCATTCATGTAGAGCGGAGGGGAAATGGACCCACTTTTTATTGATGTGGTGGATATTACTAAAGATGCGATGAATGCAGATATGGCGCGCTTAAAGGCGATTAGCGAAAACATATCTAATATATCGACGCCAGGTTATAAGCGCACTATGTTCGCAAACCAACTGTATGCGTTGCAAGCACAACATCAGACAGGAAAACCAGCGAATGTCGGGTCGCCCGAACCCGAACATGCGAGCTCGTTTTCAAAAATCGATTTTGTAACCAAATTGGATACCCGTGCAGGCGCTTTGAAACAGACGGGGAATCCGTGGGATGTTGCCATCGTTGGGGACGGATTTCTGGAAATAAAAACTGACGACGGCCTATTTTACACACGCGACGGAAGTCTTAAATTAGATGAGAACGGTCGCATAGTGGATGCGCACGGCAATGCTGTATCGGGTGCCGGGTCAAAAAACTTCGGATCAGATTCGACACCGGTGATCGACGCTCAAGGCCACATTCTGTTGCAGGGGCAAACGGTCGGACAGTTGCGTATCGTTACACCTCCACCACACAGCGCGCCAGTACGTCACTCCAATGGGTATCTTTCGTTTGACGGCGAGGTCACCGACGCCAAAGAGTATTCAATACGCCAAGGGCATCTCGAAATGTCGAATGTAGAACCGGCGCGAGAAATGGTGATGTTGATGGAGACCGTTCGGCACCTAGAATCACAACAGAAATCGTATCGCGCGAAAGATGAAATGCTAGGGGACGCTATACGCACGTTGGGGTCATTTTCTTAATCGTTAGGCGGGGGAGGAATTTATGCTGGATTCAATGTATATCGCGGCCAGTGGCATGCACGCGCAGCAAACGGCGATAG
>JAOUGF010000436.1 GCA_029857925.1 Gammaproteobacteria bacterium | reverse complement strand
GCCAGTGATGGCACAAGCGCCTGGGTCAGAAAAAATGGCGCGCGCAGATTGCTGTTCATCAGGTCATCCCATTGGGACGTGGTGACTGTCCCGACCGGGGTAGGGAAAAAGCTGGAGGCATTATTAATCAACGCATCGACCTGCCCCCACACCGCCTGCGCCTGTTCTGCGAGGCGTAAGATCTCATCGTGGCGGCTCAGATCCGCCGCGATCAACGTCGCAGAATCCTCCCTACTATCATTTAAATAGGTGCAAAGGGCTGAAGCTTCCCTATGCGACTGCCGATAGTGAATAATAACCCGCATGCCTGCATGGTGGAGGCGGCGGGCAATGACTGCGCCGATACGCCGTGCGGCGCCCGTAATAAGGACAACTTTACCGGACAAGCTTGATGTATGATGCTGCATACGACACAACGCCTCTCACAACGTATGATGGAACCACGCCGACGCCTTAGCGACCGCGACCTCCCTGCCTCTGCCCTCGCCGCCCATGCGGAATTGGTGGCGCGTATACGCGCGCGTATGGCCCAACAACAGGGCCGGATATCCTATGCGGAATACGTCGAAATGGCCTTATTTGAAATAGGGGTAGGTTATTATGACAGCGGACAAGTACAGTTCGGCGACAAAGGCGATTTTGTCACGGCCCCCGAAATCTCGCCACTGTTTTCACGTTGCCTGGCGCACAATGCGATCGCCGTATTACAACATTTAGGCGGGGGTTCCGTATTGGAGTTCGGCGCCGGCGCGGGCACGATGGCGGGCGAGATTTTGTTAGAAATGGAACGCCAGGCCTGCGTACCGAAAAATTATTTTATCGTAGAGCGCAGCACTAAATTACGCATACGCCAGCAGACCAACATCACCGCCCACGCGCCTCACCTGGTGCATCGGGTGCAGTGGTTGGACAACGCGCCCGATGATTTTAGCGGCGCCGTTTTCGCGAACGAATTGCTAGACGCATTCCCCGTGCAGCGCGTGCGCTTGCACCGCGACGCACCCGCGCAAGAATTTTATGTGGTGTGGGACGAAAAAGACGCCGGTTTCGCGTGGGCGCTGGACGAGATCGACGACCCGGTCGCGCGCACGTTGGCGGCGCAAATCCCGTTAGACTGGACACAATGCGCACACACCCATTACGACACCGAAGTGCATGTCGCGGCCTATCACTGGTTGCGTGAACTAGCGGCGCGTGTCGCGAGCGGCGCGATCATGTTGATCGACTACGGTTACCCGCGCAGCGAATATTATCTGCCGGAGCGCGATGAAGGCACCATTGTTTGCTATTTTCAGCATCAGGCGCATGACAACCCGTTGGTGTTGACCGGCATCCAGGACCTCACCGCGCATGTGGAATTTTCAACGCTCGCCGAGGCCGCACAGGAATACGGGCTAGACGTCGCAGGCTTCACCACGCAAGGACATTTTCTACTGAGTTCCGGCTTGGAAGACATGGTAGGCGATGTCATCAAGACCTCGGCGCGCGACTTTTTGCCCATCATCCAGCAAATAAAGCGTTTAGTTATGCCCACCGGCATGGGTGAAATGTTTAAGGTGCTAGGGCTGACCAAACATTATACCGGCCCGTTGCCCGGGTTTCGGATTAATAACCGTCTCGATCGTCTGTAAATTCACGTTTTCCCCTGCTATTCCGCCAGCCACGAATTCGCCGCGAATTTGAGGATGCGTCGACCCGTGTTATACTTTGTGCAGCACCCCGTCGGCTGGCACACTATGATACATTGGCCCGCAATCTCCACCGTGTTCCTCGATATGGACGGCACGCTGCTGGATCTGCATTATGATAATCATTTCTGGCGCGAACATGTGCCGCGGCGCTACGCCGAAAAAAACGGCCTTTCCGCGGCCGACGCCAGTGAATTATTGTTCGCGCACTTTCGCCGCGCCGAAGGCACGCTGGACTGGTATTGCATCGATTACTGGACGCGTGAGCTGGGCCTGGATATTGCCTCGCTGAAACAAGAAGTGCAACATTTGATCGCCGTACGTCCACACGTCACCGATTTTTTAGACGCGGTGCGCGCCTCACAGCGGCGTATCGTGTTAGTCACGAATGCACATGGCAAGAGCTTAGAGCTCAAATTAAACCGTACGCGTTTGAGCGGCCATTTTGACGCCGTGGTGTGCGCGCACGACCTGGGCATGCCCAAAGAACATCATGCGTTCTGGGCGCGCCTACAAGACGTGCAACCCTTCGTCAAAGAGACAACGCTGTTTGTAGATGACAGCTTGCCGGTATTGCGTTCCGCTCAGCGCTACGGCATCGCACATCTACTGGCGATCCGTCGTCCCGATTCCCAGGGGCCGGAAAAAGATGTGGGCGAATTCAATGCCATCTTTGGCTTCAACGAGATCATGCCCTGATGCGCGCGTACCCCAACATTGCGCGCGTACTGTTGCTGGGTATATTCGCCACCGGATGCGCCCACGTTACACCGCTGGGCGCCTTGCCCCAAAAAGAAGAAGACTTCCACCTGCCCGCACGTGAACTGGTTGCGCGCTTTCCAGCGGTGGAAGGGTTGCACGGCGATCACCGAAAAATTTATGACAAATCACTGAGCCTTGGTGATTTGCAAACCCTGTGGGGCGACGCGGCCCGCCGCCGATATTATTGGGAGGCGGAGGTCACCAAATACACCACCTTGAGCGGCCTGGGCATCACCGTAAGCCACTTGCTGCCCCCAGTCGCATTGGGTACGCTGGTGCTGACCCCGATGCTGCTGACACCTAAACCGGTACAACAATATGTTTGGGATAAGGGCGAATATCGGATCACCGGTACCTTTGGCAAAACACTGCTCCATAATGAACCGCAGC
>JAOUGF010000435.1 GCA_029857925.1 Gammaproteobacteria bacterium | reverse complement strand
GGGAACGGAGGCGTCTATAACCCACTCAATTTAGCGATGTATTCATACGCACATTTAAATCCGATTAGATATACGAAAGAAATAGGGTCAGTCTCGACATATTTTTACTCGCCCACGCCACATTCGCATTGCGCGAAACCAAATCGCCTGGCAGAACGACAACAACAAAACGAATCGTCAACTCGCCTGGGACGACGACAACCGATTGCAACGCGTCGAAGAAGGCAACCAAGTCACCGTCTTCAAATACGACGACAAGGGCGACCGCAAAATAAAATTCCATCACCGCAAAAACAGCGGCACCGGTCAGGAAACGGTCTATATTAATCAATACTACAGCGTGACCAACCGCGCGATCAGCACCAAACACGTCTTCGCAGGCACCACGCGCATGGTCGCCAAACTGATGGGCGGATCTATCCTGCTGCGCGACAGCAGCACACTGACCGGGCCGAATTACACCGGGGCGAACGATAAACCGAATAATCCGGGTCAGGGCAATGCCTATGGTCGTGACAACGGAAAATCCAATGACCACACCGATCAAGGCAAACACTTAGGCCAAGAAAAGAATGCCGACAAGGGCAAGCGCAACACCAATGATAAAGGCAACGGAAAAGGCAATGGCAAATTCGAGGAAGGCAGCTTCCCCGGCCAAGGTCTGGAACACCGCAGCGACCGCGCAAACGAAGTGGCGCAGAACGTGTATAAAAATCCGAATCTGAAATATCTACTCTCGGATCCGAACAGTCCTTATTATCAAGGCGGTGACGGATCAACGACGGTCGATCCCAACGCGCCGGTGCAAAACGCGGACGGTACGCTGAACAACGACCAGATCGTGGTGATCGGCCCGACGTCGGAACGGGTGTATTACTACCATCCGGATCACTTGGGCAGCACGGCGGTGGTCACCAACGAAGACGGCACGCTGCATGAACAGGTGGAGTATTTCCCGTTCGGTGAGACGTGGGTGCAGAATGGTGGGAATGATAAGGTGACGCCGTATTTGTTTACGAGTAAAGAATTGGATTCGGAGACCGGGCTCTATTACTTTGGGGCGCGGTATTATGATCCTAGAACGAGTGTTTGGCAGTCGCCGGATCCGATTTTGGAGAAATATTTGCCGACGGGGGATAAGAAGAAAGATCAGAATTTGCCGGGGATGGGTGGCGTTTACTCAACTATGAATTTGGGGCTATATATTTACGCGGGGCTTAACCCCGTTCGACTAATAGATCCTACGGGTAATGAGAAAGATGTGCCTAGGTTTTTTGTGCTCCATACAACGGAAGGGCCTGTGAATAATCCAGTGAGTGGCAAAGTGGGAGCGGCCAACATGTACGTCGGCCAGGATGGAAGAATGATGCAGGCACAACCTGTGGGCGACCCTCGCGGGTATGCAACCAAATTGGAAATAGCTAATCCAGAAATTAGGGGGCAATTGTACAACGTTGAGGTTATCAACGATAAGGGAGGGGCGTTCACAGATAAACAATATAATGCGTTGGCCGCATTGTTTGTGTCGGTGAGTGATCCCGCAAATAACCAATATCCGACCATTTCCACTCACAAAGAAATTGATCGAGGTCTCCCGGGTGGGCATCATGATCCATCAAATATAAACCTAAATAAGCTCTATGAAAAAATAAAGGATTTGACAGGCGGTACGTCGGTTCCTGGTAGTGGCCATATTAAGCAGGAACAGCACGACATACAGACATATCCGGAACAAAATAATTTTTATCCTCCACTCAATTCTGGAGGGGTAATTTATGAGTAACAATTTTAGGTGGTTATTGTTAGTGGTCTGGTTGCTGTTTTTTAATTCGGAAGCGAGCGGGAACCTTAATGAAGGAATTTCGTTCCTTTCAAATGAGGAAGGCGCGAGGCTTTCAATTTACTTTGAAAACAACATACCGCAGTCGGAGTGGGGTGAAGTTGTAAAATATTTGGCAAATCCAAACGAATTGCTATTTGAGTTTATTTTGTTGATAAATGCACATCGAGAAGCTTTTTCAAGGCTCGATAAGGCTGTGTTTATTGAAATAGAGAGTGATAAAATAATTCATTTGAATGTCTATGAAGTTACAATAAAGAAATCTCATATTCATAAGAAATTTGAATTTTCGCGGGATGGAAAAGCGGTGTTAAAGGCCATAATTTGCGAGCAAATATCTGTCAAAAATTGTTTCGATGGATTATCTGAAACGAAAAGTGTAGTTGTTTATGGAAAGAATAAGGAGGGGATAGATCGCTATATCGAGCGAGATATGGTTGGTCTAATTACGTTTGCGGCGATTGACACTGATGTGCGGATCTATTTGATATCACCCCCATCTGACAGTTTTGGAGAATACAAAAAAATTACTATCGAGCGAGGTGGAATGGAAAAATATTTTCCACGAATACAGTGAATAAGAATTGGCTGGTGTCAAGTTGAAGTGCAAAAAGAATTGGGGTTGGTCTCGATAAATTTTGACTAGCACTCACCAGAAAGTTCAACCGAACCAAAAATACAACAATGGCAAAGGCGCCGAGAAATTCCAAGATGGCACTTCCCCGGCCAAGGTCTGGAACACCGCAGCGACCGCGCAAACGAAGTGGCGCAGAACGTGTATAAAAATCCGAACCTGCGATACCTGACGCAAGACCCGAGCAGTCCGTATTACCAAGGCGGCGATGGATCAACGACGGTCGATCCCAACGCGCCGATCCAAAACGCCGACGGCACACTGAGCAACGACCAAATCATCGTCATCGGCCCGACGGATGAGCGGGTGTATTACTATCACCCGGATCATTTAGGATCAACCGGCGCCGTGACTGACGAAGACGGCACGCT
>JAOUGF010000024.1 GCA_029857925.1 Gammaproteobacteria bacterium | reverse complement strand
TTTGAGGCAACGTGTAAACTGCGCTTTTTCGCCCCTTTCCGCCTAGCGCTGCATCCCCTGATCGAATTTTTAGAGGTTCCCTTTACTCACTGGACGAGTATTCTTCGGAGTATACACGCTCAATCCAGCGTTTCCATACAAGCCGCCTGAGATGGCCCACGCGAAACATTTTCACTACTAAACTGCAATAACGCCTTTGCCAGTTGTCTACTATGCAACGGTCTGCTCCCAAGATGTGGGGTCAATAAACGGCGCATCAATCGCTTAGCATCCAACAAACTTTGTGTATCTGCAAGTTCCTGACGGGCGAAGGAGAGTAAGCTGGCCCCTAGAATATCCTCTCGCACACGTGCGTCGCTGACCTTTTTCGGGCCGAATTCGAGTTCATAGCGATACCACTGATCCGCAACTACCGGCAAACCACTCTGGCCTTCTACCTCCAATATTACGCCATACCCTAATTCTTGCAACAAATCTTTTTCAAAAAGGCGCAAAATGCGTTGCGTTTCTTGTTCAATTTTCAGGCCATATATGGCTTTTTGATAATCTGAAAATACCTTTTCGACGGGTTCACCGCGCGCCAACAGTCGTGTCAACAACTCGTTCAGATAGAGACCTTGAATTGCGCGCGGCGTTGACAACAAAAGGGGCAAGGCATGGACTTCCAGTTCTGTCAGACACGGCATCTCGCCGCTCCCAACCCAGGAAATCAACACTGATGTAAATGGCTGCAATCCACTTTTAAAAGCAGCGCTGCGACTCCCGCGCGCACCGCGCGCCACCAGGGTCATACGCCCGTAGTCTGCAGTCAGGAAGTCGGCAATTCGACTGCTGTCACGGTAGGGCCTAGTGTGCAGCACATAGGCCGGTTGTAATTGTACCCGTTTAGGCGTCGGGCTCGTCATAGCCCATTTTTTTCAATAGCCGCGCATCGTCCGACCAGCCTTCTTTGACGCGCACATGCATTTCAAGAAACACCTGTTTCCCAAACAATTTCTCCATGTCCACTCGCGCTTGGCTGCCTATTTTCTTTAACAATTCGCCGCCCTTGCCGATCACGATGCCTTTCTGAGTATCGCGTTCCACCCATATCGTCGCTGCGATATGTACAATCTTTTTTTCTTCTTTAAATTTTTCAATCTCTACTGTTAACTGATAGGGAACTTCCTGACCCAACAGGCGCATCGCCTTCTCGCGCACCAACTCCGCCGCTAAAAACCGTTCACTGCGATCTGTCAATTGTTCGGGTGGGAATACCAACTCACCTTCAGGCAGTTGCTTGGCGACGACCCTTTCCAACTCTTCCACGCCGTTGCCGCCCTTGGCGGAAATCGGTACTAGACCGATAAATGCGTGTTTTGCAGAAAACTCCTGCAGACGAGGCAATAAGTCTTCTTTGTTTTTGACTTCATCCACCTTATTCAGTACCAATATAATCGGTACTTCCGCTGCCACGAGTTTTTCTAAAATCCAATCATCGTCATTTCGCCACGCCTGGGCGTCAACCACAAAAAGCACCAAATCCACCTCATCTAAACTGTGCAAGGCCTCTCGATTCATAAAACGATTGAGTTCCCGCCCCCCTTTTTTATGCAGCCCAGGGGTGTCGATGTAGATCGTCTGTGCATCGGCGGTGGTTTTTACACCTAAGATCCGGTGTCGCGTGGTTTGAGGACGCCGCGATGTTATACTTAATTTTTGCCCTAAAATACGATTCAACAGGGTCGATTTCCCTACATTTGGACGCCCCGCAATGGCCACATATCCGCAACGCATAGTTATACCTTCAATTGAATTAAAGCCTGTTCCGCCGCGTGTTGTTCAGCACGCCGACGACTGGTACCCAGGCCAATAGTAGTAAATCCGAACGCCACGACACGACATTCAACAGTAAATTGCTGGTCATGCGTTTCACCTGTAATTTTGGTGACCGAATACTCCGGCACAGGGTGCCCTCGCGCCTGCAGATATTCTTGCAAACGCGTCTTGGGGTCTTGCATGGGTTGCGCAAGATCCAATTGCGCCAAACGCTCTGAATAAAGCTTATAAATTACAGCGCTACACGCGGCAATACCGCCGTCTTTATAAATCGCACCTAACAAAGCTTCCAGGCCGTCCGCAAGAATCGAGTCGCGTCGAAATCCGCCGCTTTTCAATTCGCCGCTACCCAGTTTCATCAAATCACCTAATTCCAACGTGCGCGCGATTTCAGCCAACGTCTCTTTCTTTACCAGCCGCGCCCTTAAGCGGCTTAGTTCACCTTCGTTAGCGCCTGCAAAACGGTCAAAAAGCGCATCTGCGATCGTGAAATTCAAGATGCTATCGCCTAGATACTCCAGACGCTCATTGTGATGACTGGAAAAACTGCGGTGAGTCAGAGCTTGCTCCAACAAATCGATATGTGTAAACCGATAGCCTAACGCCTGTTGCAAAAGATTCGAATTCACGTTACAAAGACAACTCTACTTGTTTATCGAAATCGGCGATCAGGTCCAAATTCCCGACGAACGGGAATCGCACTTCATAGCGCACACGCACGACCGCTTTATTTTCGGCGTAATTGATCACTATTTGATCTCTACCCACATGCCTGACATCATTTATACTGAGTCGTTTCAGAAGAGTCGACAACAATTCCGGCGCCGATCGCGGGTTGATCTTCATGTCAGACTTTAAAGATTCCAGCGTCTTGCCAACCTCGTAACTTTCAAAGTAGATCGGGAATAATTTGATACCTATCAGCAGAAAAACGCCAAAAACCGAAAAAATACCGATCAACCCCAGCAACGTCAAACCGCGTTGCGTAGCCCTTATTTTATGGTATCGCCGATGCGTCGCCACAATACACCTCCCTTGCCCACATCCCAATTCATCCAAATGAGAAATGCGCGCCCAACCAAATTTTCCTCGGGCACAGTTCCCCAATACCGGCTGTCGTTACTATTATCGCGATTATCACCCATCATAAAATACTGCCCTTCGGGAACGCGCACCTGCACCTCCATCGAAGGCCGGGTATCGTCCAACAAAATGCGATGATTGACATCGTTTAGGTGTTCAAGATATTCGTCCGCTTGGGGCACCGGTAATCCTGTCGCATCACTACGATATTGTCCGATGCGATCGTAGCTTATTGGATTGCCATTGACGAAAATGGTTTTGTTATGGTACGTAATGACGTCACCGGGAAGACCGATAACCCGTTTTATATAGTCTATCGACGGGTCGCGCGGAAATCGAAACACCACGACATCTCCGCGTTGCGGTAATCCAATATCCAATATTTTGGTATTTGTAACCGGTAAACGCAAACCGTACGCGTATTTATTTACCAAAATAAAGTCACCGACCAACAATGTAGGGATCATTGAGCCCGATGGAATACGAAATGGCTCGACCAAAAAACCTCGCAATAACAACACCGCTAAAATAACCGGAAAAAATGACTTTGCATATTCCACGATCACGGGTTCTTTGAGCGCTTTTGCCGCCGGTGTATCCTCTGCGAAGTCCGCCGTAACACCCAACCTCTCCGCCTCAGCGCGTCGCTTAGGGGCGAGTTTCCATGCGTCAAAGGCCCATATCAAACCTGTGACGAGGGTGGCGATCGCGAGAATTGTTGCAAAATCAAAATTCATTGTAACCCCGATGTAAAGTTGCTATTTCTTACCCATCTGCAGTACGGCCAAAAACGCCTCTTGGGGAATTTCTACGGTTCCCACTTGCTTCATGCGTTTTTTACCCGCCTTCTGCTTTTCCAATAGTTTACGCTTACGCGTCGCGTCGCCACCATAACACTTGGCCAAAACATTTTTACGCAAGGCTTTTACTGTAGAACGCGCCACTACGTGCGCACCGACCGCCGCTTGAATCGCAACCTCGTACATTTGCCGTGGAATCAGTTCTTGAAGTTTCTCGACCAATTCTCGGCCACGTTGGTAGGATTGATCCTTATGTACAATTAAAGATAATGCATCCACTTTGTCGTTGTTGATTAACACATCCAATTTCACGACATCCGCAGCCTGAAAGCGTAAAAAGCTATAATCCATAGAGGCATAACCGCGGCTCACCGATTTCAAGCGATCGAAGAAATCCAATACCACTTCACTCATCGGTATTTCATAATTCAATGTCACTTGATTGCCGGCGTAGAGCAACTTTTTCTGCGCGCCGCGTTTTTCGATGCACAAGCCCATGACATTACCCAAATGTTCTTGAGGCGTAATAATGTTTGCGGAAATGATAGGCTCACGTATTTCGTCAATTTTGCTCATATCGGGCAAGGAAGCAGGATTATCGACTTTCAATACTTCGCCGCTTTTAGTCAATACTTCGTAGATGACGGTGGGAGCAGACGTCACCAAGTCCAAATCGTATTCACGTTCTAAGCGTTCTTGTACGATTTCCATGTGCAGCGTGCCTAAAAACCCGCAACGGAACCCGAGTCCCAGCGCCTGCGAATTTTCAGGTTCATAAAATAACGCCGCATCATTCAAACGCAACTTCGCAAGCGCATCGCGCAGGTCTTCGTATTGCTCTGCATTTACAGGAAATATTCCAGCGAATACGCGCGGTTGTATCGGTTTAAAGCCGGGCAACGCGGACTCGGCGGGACGATCCGCCAGCGTGAGCGTGTCACCTACGGGGGCGCCATTGACCTCCTTGATGCCTGCGATGACATAACCCACCTCGCCGGCGCTGAGTGATTCCGTTTCCAACCGTTTCGGCGTAAATATGCCGACTTTATCCACGCCATAGGAACGCCCTGTGGACATGACCTTGATTTTTTGTTTAGGTGACAAACGCCCGTTCATGATGCGCACCAATGACACGACGCCCAGATAATTATCGAACCACGAATCTATTATCAACGCCTGCAAAGGTGCCTGCACGTCACCCTTAGGTGCGGGAATTTTCTTTGTAATTTCTTCAAGCAGCGCCGGAACATTTACACCGGTTTTTGCGCTGACTTGCACCGCGTCGTGCGCGTCTACACCGATAATCTCTTCGATTTCTTTCACCACGCGATCGGGATCCGCAGAGGGAAGATCGATTTTATTTAACACTGGCAGCACTTCCAAACCTTGGTCAAGTGCGGTGTAGCAATTCGCAACGCTTTGCGCCTCTACGCCTTGAGACGCGTCGACAACCAGCAACGCACCTTCACACGCCGCCAAAGAACGTGAAACTTCGTAAGAAAAGTCTACATGGCCCGGCGTATCAATAAAATTAAGTTGGTAGATTTCGCCACTTAGGGCCTTATAATTTAACGTCACGCTTTGCGCCTTGATCGTGATCCCGCGTTCACGCTCAATATCCATCGAATCAAGAACTTGCGCTTCCATTTCGCGCGCCGTGAGGCCACCACAGATCTCAATTAGCCTATCCGCCAACGTGGATTTACCGTGGTCTATATGCGCGATAATGGAAAAGTTACGTATATGTTGTAAGTCGGTCACGTCTAAAACTACTCCTGCCCTGGGGGCCGCGTCTTGCCCGCCACGTTGGCGGTTCACACCTTGCGGCGGAAAGGATACTCTATTCGAGGGCTGGCGTCATTAGCCACTCGCCCAAGTAGGATTTGGTCAAAACTGAAATAACTTCAAAGAACACCGCTAACAATATGAAATATTTACTTTTTTATCGATTCACCTGCGGATCTCCGACCATAATTGTCTTCAAAGCGCACGATATCGTCCTCACCTAAATAGGCGCCCGATTGTACCTCTACAATTTCTAATGGTATTGTACCAGGATTCGCTAGGCGATGTACCACGCCCAATGGGATGTAGGTCGATTGGTTCTCGGTAAGTAGAAATTCCTCATCACCGCGCGTCACCTGCGCTGTCCCGTGTACGACGACCCAATGCTCGGCGCGATGATGATGCATTTGCAGTGACAGGCTCGCACCGGGGTTTACAGTAATCCGTTTTACCTGAAAACGGTTACCGATATCCACGCCCTCATACGCTCCCCAGGGTCGAAACACTTTACGGTGTGTCAACGCCTCTGTGCGCTTCCCCTTTTTGAGTGCCGCGACGATATTCTTCACGTCTTGGGCATGCGCGCGGGACGTGACCAACACCGCATCCGCGGTTTCAACCACCACCGTATCTGCCAAACCTATGACCGCAACGTAACGGTTTTCGGCCAGAATCAAACTGTTTTTGCACTTATCAGTATACACGTCACCGCGCACGGCATTACCGTCAGCGTCTTTGGTGTGCGCCTCCCACAGGCTGTCCCATGAACCCACGTCAGACCAACCCGCATTCAACGGCACGACGCCCGCTTTGAGGGCGCCCGGTTTGGCGCGTGTCAATGGTTCCATTACGGCGTAGTCTATGGAATTGCTAGGGCAGGCCTCGAACACATTGTGGCCGAGTCGAAAGAAATCCATATCGGCTTGGCCCTGCGCAATCGACTTTTCGCACGCAAGCGCGATATCATTTTGAAAACTTGAGATGGCTTGCAACCACACCGATGCGCGACATAAAAACATGCCGCTGTTCCACAGGTAGTCTCCCGAACTGACGTAATCTTGCGCGGTCAGTGCATCCGGTTTTTCGACAAACGACGCGATGTCCGCAGCACCGCTCGCCGCGTTGACCGTCCGCGCCTTTTTGATGTAACCATACCCGGTCTCCGCGCGATGCGGTACCACGCCAAACGTAACGATGTAGGACGAATCGGCCATTTCACTTGCTGCAGCAATCGCACGATGAAATGCGTTCGCGTCCTTAATCACGTGGTCGGCCGGCATAATCAGCAACAACGGATCGTCAACCTCGTGATTACCAAATTGTGCGGCAAGTGTCATCGCCGGGGCGGTGTTGCGCCCTACAGGCTCCAGAATTATACGTTCTGGCGTTACATCAATTTGCCGCAGTTGTTCCGCAACGATAAAGCGATGCGTATCATTGCATATTACTAACGGTGAGCGTATCGTAACGCCCGGCATTTCACGCGCAAGCCCTTGCAATCGCAACGCGGTCTGCTGCAGCAGGGTATGTTCGCCCAGTAAGCTCAACAACTGTTTGGGATGGGTTTCGCGGGATGCAGGCCACAATCGCGTGCCCGCGCCGCCAGACAGGATTACCGGCAATAATGTTTTCATTTCGCCCCCGCCAAATCACGCTGTTTGCGGATAAAAGATCGGAAAAACGCACTGAACACGCCCAACATCAGGCCTACTGAAAATCCAAGTACAACCATTAGCGCGCGTTTGGGTTTAATCTTCTTCTCTGGCACCACGGCTGGGTCTATGACCTTGAACGCAAATTGTTCACGCACGTTAGCCAGCATGATGCGCTGCGTCTGCGATTCTATGAGCCGATAGATAATCTGGCGCATTTCAACCATCGACGTTTCATTCAATTGACGCTCCAGGTAGGCGATACTCTGCTTGGCTTCACGTATCGCCTCTTGTTTTTGATTCGCGTTGATGCGCACCACCAATTCATTCGCCCATTCCGCTGTCAATTTCGGGTCCGTCCACTCTATGCTTAATGTAGTCAATCCAGTTTTTTTGTCCGTGACAAGTTTACGTATGCTTTTATCAAATAATTCATAGGCATCATTTGCGGTAGGCGGCTTTGGTATGCGCCATTGGTTGGTCGCCGCGTCCCATTGTTCGCTGTATAGCACCGGCATCAGATTTTTTTCTTTTATAAAGGATTCAGTAAATTGGCGCGAGGTCGCAACCGCGATAATCTCCTCCGATTTGTTCGCGCCGCCCTTACCAAGGTCTATGCCCGCCAACGAAGCCAAGCCGCCGAATTGCCCGGTCAACGACGACATCATGCCGCCTTTGCCATCCTGATCCGCCGGTGCCAACGTCACGTCTGCACGATAGATCGGTGCGGTGGTCAGCGCTTGAAACAACGCAACCGAAGTGCCCAGCGCTGTCATCGCCAAGATTAACCACTTAGCACCTACTAAGACACGCCATAAATCGAGTAAATTGATCTCGTCGACTTCTTGTTGGGGTGGTTCACCCGGCTGCAAATAATAAACAGGCCCTGGCGGCAATCCGCTTTTTTCTGGAAGTGTCGGTTTCATAGCCATACCCTTAGAATAGACCGACGGTTTTCCACGCCGCCGCCGCTACGCCCAGTTGATATAAAATCTGCGAAACGCCGGTGACCAAGGTCATTGGTTTTACGCGGTCCGGTTCCAACGGCACGATGATCGTATCGCCTGGCGCGATATCGGCGCCAAAGCTAAACCATCCTTGCTTACCGGCAACCACCGCGCCATTCGCGCGCACGACATACGTACGGGATGCATCTGCCAGTTGGGTCGCACCGCCGCTCATGTTGATATAGTCTTTGTAGGATAAACCATCCTTGTATAGATGCGAGGTTGCAAAAAACACCTCACCCATCACCGACACCTCTTGCATCTTACCGGGTAGAAATAACGCATCACCATTCTTCAAAACAATATCCAAATCATCGTGCCCTGGATTTTTCAATACCGCAGGCAGATCAATCACCACCCGTCCCGCAGCACGCGTATTACGCAATTGTTCCGCCAATTGCTGCACCATCGTAACCGACTCTGCGGAGCGGTTTTGATTGGGCTCCCCGCTAAATTGCACCGCCAATTTTGATACCTGCAATTCCAAAAACGCCGCCATCTCATTGAAACGTTGCTGTTCGCGCTTTTGCAATTCCTCACGCATAAAGACCGCGCCCTCAAGATAGGCCTCTTTAGTCAATCCCCCGGCACGGGCGATCAGACTTGAAAGTCGTTCGCCGCGCCGGATGGGATATTTACCAGGAAATGACACCTCGCCCTTGATTTCCACCTGTTGCTCTTCCGACCACAAAGGCAACCGTTTGATGACGAGATAATCATAGGGCTGCAGGTTTAAATCGGATTTTCCACTCCCACTCAGCACGGCGCTTAAATCCACGGAAACGTGTAAAACCTCACGATGCTGGCCTTCCGCCTTTTCAAATCGCGTTATTTCGCCCGCAACGTCATAAGCGGATTCCTTCAGCCTACCCGCCGCACGTACCAAGTCACTGACCTTCATGCCATCAACCAAAGGATATTCGCCTGGCGAATGCACGTCACCGCCTATCCTTACCACGCGCGCGAATTTGTGTCGCGAAGTTTCATGTTTTAAGCGCGCTAGCAGCGGTTCCAAAATAATTGATCGTTGATCGTTATTTGCCATCACAAATATCTCGTCCAAGGGACGCAATTGTATGTCTGCGGGCCCTTTGGGTTGCCGCCAAATCGCATTCAGGTCTGCTTGTAAAACGAGTTCTATTTCTTGGGTCGCACTGTTGACACGCTTAATGAAAACAATATTCGGGTCCGCATCCCGCTTCAGTTCACTTAAGTTGCCAATGACCTCACTGATACGGATGCCATCATGCCACGCGTATTTACCGGGCCGTTGCACATGACCCGTCAAGACGACCGCATTTTCAAGTGCGGTGGTCACTTTATAGACGCGGACTACGTCTCCAGAAAGCAATTTGGTATTGCGTAGCAGTAGGTTGTTGTAATCAATATCGGTCGTCGCCTTGACACGTTCAGTGTCTATGCGTTCTATTTGCACGCCTCCAATATCTGCGGCAGAGGTTAATCCTCCCGCCATATCTATTAACCCCGAAAGATTGTTATCGCCCTTAAATTCATATATTGCGGGGCGCCTTACCTCACCCAACACACTGACGGTCGCGCCTACCGGGGGCACGAAAACCGCGTCTCCGGCCTGGATGCGTAAGTCTTTACTGGTATCGCCTTTCAACAACAAATCGTAGACGTCCAATGTGCCAATGACAGCACCGTTGCGTTTCAATTGCACATTGCGTAGCGAACCTATCTCTTTTACGCCGCCGCTGGCGTATAGTGCATGAGTCATCGTCGCCAACGAGCTTACCGTGTATGATCCGGGGTATTTGACTTCACCCAATACAAATACGCGCATACTGCGCAATGTGCCCATAGACACGTTAATATTGACACCTAAGAATTGTTTTTCGACGCGGCGTTGTAATAAATCCTTCATCTCTTTAAAACGCAGGCCTGCCACAGGGATAGAACCTACGTTGGGAAACGGTAAATTACCTTCTCGCGTGATCTCAAGTTCATATTCTTCGTTCATCTTGCCATAGGTTTGGAGACGCACCGTATCACCCGGGCCGATAACATAATCCGCAGGAACAGGCACTTCACCAGCGGGCGTGAAATCCGCTGCGTCGCTCTCAAAAAGGTCGTATCCAAAGGGCTTAAGACCATCGATATCTACAGGTTCTATCGGCAACAATCTGACTAAGATATCAACCCCCGCGAACAAAGGCTCTACCGACAAACGGTCGAGTATTTCATCTTCCGTCAATCCTTTTAAGTTTATGGCGGGTGCGTTGGGCAGATGCAATACACCCTGCATGTCAATGGGATATACACCACGACGAGGTATGCGCTGGGTATCTAATATCGTCGAAACCGATTCGATGACCTTCGCGTTGCGTTGCGGTTTATCGAGCACCTTACTGTCTTCTTCAAAAATGACGATCAAACTTTCATTGCCTTTGACCTTGGGAGGAGGCGGTGACAATGTCGTGCTCGACGTCGTTTTTTCGTCGCTAAGTTTACGACGTTGCGCCTTATTGTCTTCTGGCTTTTGATTTGGGTCTGAATTCGCATTTTTCTGGTCTTGAACTTTGCGAGTCGTAAGGCGTTTCAAACCGGCGACGCTCTTGCCTTGCAAGAGGTCGCGGGCGGCGCCAATTTGCTCCGCCGATAACCCCGGCGGCAATGGAATATCCGCAGCGCGGACGCCCACAAGCCAAATCGCCAGCCCCAAGAAAAACCCAAAACGTAACCGCCAATTAATCTTCGAAACCAACGCGCCAACTCCTCTGGATACCTAGTTCAGTAGTGACTTACCGCCCGCCACTTTAGATGTGGGCACATCTCAAACCAAACGCTGAATTATGCCCGGAATCGCTTACAACCGCTAGCGCAATCCCCGCTAGTTGAACGGAATCGCTAATCTAGGCGCGGAAAATCGCAACCCGACACCCAATTCCAGCACTCCTGCTTGAATATGTCCGTTAGGTTGCATTATGCCACCCGCGCCAACGATTGCTTCCCATTGCCGGTTCACCATGTAATGCGCATTGATCATCGGCTGCACAACAACACCGCGCCCCACGTTTACGCCACCACCCCCCGCTGCACCGACGTTCAATTCAATCGCGATATTCCCTGCGTTTGAACAATAAGCACATAGACCGACGCCAAACATGCCCATCGCAAATCCCCCGGCACCGCCGTCGTACGCGGCCACCGAAGAGCCCGTGAGATAGCCGTGCGACGACAACATCCAATCCATTTTGAGTGCGATCAAATCCATGTCGCGCACGTTCATCGGTTGCGACTGCATACGCACGACAAAATGTTGAAGAACAGGTCGTACACGCAACTTTTGCCAATCTGCCGTATAGGCAATTTCCCTGGGGACAGCGTATGTGTATGCAAGCCCCAAGGCCACAGTGTACGCCGAAAAACGCATCTCTAAAGATTGTAAATAACCAACCTCTGCATACACGCTCAGCGCTCGCGAGTAGGGAACAACGACACTCCCACCCACCGCAAAACGCGACACTAGGCCGCCCGCCGTGTCTATGCCTCCCCCTCCGCCTGCGCCAATCGAAAGCAATGCATAGGCTTCACTCTGACGTCCCAGCGACTGGTGCACACCAATACCTGCATTAATTTCTGCGTACCCATCGGCGTCACCCCCCCAGGCACCCAAGGCCTGCAAATCCAACAACCAAAGCGATTGACGCTGCATGCGCCAACGCACGCCAAGCAATTCGACGGGCGCAGCAGTGGATTGCTGGCGGCGATAGTTCTGTTGAGGTGTGAAATACCATTGATGTTGCATCGAAAGCTGTCGAACCTGACGCGAAACTTCAACATCACTATCGTTACGCTTTGTCGTCGGATCTTCAGAG
>JAOUGF010000434.1 GCA_029857925.1 Gammaproteobacteria bacterium | reverse complement strand
CTACGCGTCGTAGGAAATAAGGTATTTGTTGCGCAGGCAGAGGACGGCGTTAAGATTGTAGATATGTCGGCTGCAGCGGGTCCCACGTTGGTATTCAGTACCGATACACCGGGGACTGCCGTTGATTTGGCGGTTGCAAACGGATATGTATTTGTCGCAGACAGCCTATTCGGTGTGCAGGTTATCAAAGCCGATACGGGCTCATTGTTGGCAAACATAGAAACCAAGGCAACCGTAGACCATATTGCCGCAGACGACGCTCATGTATATGTGCGTGAGGGTTATAACGACGTTGTCTATTATGAATTGGGGAGTGGTTTTTACAAGGAAGTTAATCGCATAAAACGTGCGCAGCCCGACATATTGCGTGCGCTTAATGGATTTTTATATGTAGGTGATTCAATTGGCGGTATATATGCCTACAATACAAAGTTGTTCGGCAAACCCGAGTCGTCTCCGGTGTTTGCAGATGCAAATCATAGCGTAATCAGTATAAATCCGCTGAAAAACTCCCGTTTGTACACCACGCTACGCACTACTGGAAATACGTTGAATGAAATTAACGGTGTGCGCATACTCGATGTGGGGCGCGCAAAGGCCGTGAGTATTGCGGGCAACGATTTTAGCAAAGGACTCGCATTTGACACCGCAGTGATTTCGGATGTCGCGTTGCCGCCTATTGCCTATAGTTTGGAAAAAGACGCGTTCGGATCTAACTATATAAATGTGATCAATTTCACAAACGGTGTGAAGCCCATGCAGTCTTCGGTGGTTGCCGATGGCTCGGTAATGTCTATGTCGCTGGATGGCGAAACGTTATATACGTTAAACAATATCACAAGTATGTCGTCTGCATCGCCCGGTGGAAACATGGCGGGCGGTGTTTTCGCCTATGATGTCAGCACTCCAACGCATATCAAACTGATCAACAAAATTCAGTGGAGCGGGTCTGCTTATTACGGCGGTTTGGCCGCATACAAAGATAAAATAATTACAGCGGACTTTTCCGGACTGCGCATTTTCGACAAAACCCAGTTGATGACTAACGGGGCGGCGGTCACGCTTAACGATGCATATTTAACGGGGATGAACAACGATATCGTGATGTACGGTGATTTGGCGATCATTGCACAGTCCACCGGGATAATAACCTACGATTTCGCCACGGCTTCAAATTTGCGGACGGATATATACAAGCAGGCCCAACTTAGTTTCAATGACGAAATTAAACGCTTGAGCGTATTGACCGGTGGGCGTGTGTTGGCAACACAAAATTCCGGCGCCTATTCCATTTTAGATGTGCAGCAAGGGGGTAATTTGTCTATCGTCGCAGGATTGAATTTTGATAACGCGATCACCTCTGCCAGCGTGGTGAATGACAAATTCTATTTTGTTGATAAGTCGGGATCGGTGAATATGGTTGACGTGACGCCCCCAGTGCTTGCTCCGCGGTTTGCCCAAAGTGATGTTAAAGCAGGGATGCAACTTAATTATTCCGTCTCATGGGTAGATTACCATGATGCAGTTGACACGATATGTAAAGTTTCTGTCGGGAGTTGTACCGTACTAAGAGATGGTAAGAAAACCAATGCCGCAATTCTTGAGTGGCAACTGCCTACTGATGCTATAGATATGAATATCGCGTTGAGGTTTGTGGTCGGGAATGGCGCACATTTCAATAGCGCGGTGACCTATCTGTCGGTGCCATAATCGGCCGCGCAGTTGAATTTACCGAGATATTTGGCACGGCAACAGCCGCCATTCTTTTTGCCACTTTAAGACTAGATAACCCTAAACGATCATCAGCGGCGAAAATGCGGAGTTTACACGGCATCTACCGCTATGTGGCCCCGCATTTTGAGCCACTTTACAACGACGCGATGCGCCCTCCGGCGAATTTTTTGAGTTACCCATAAAACTAAATTCTCCTACGCGATTTGCCGTAGGGCCGAAGGTTCGTTAGAACTGCGCCAAAATTGTGTAGAAGGTGGATTCGACGGGGAACATTTCTAATCGTTAACGCAATGTGGTTCGATATCGCTACGACCGAAAACGGTGCCGCAGTGAGTATCCGCGTGCATACGGTCGGAAGGTTTATTAATTCGGTGTGACAAATTGCGGCGCCTCTAAGGCGTTTTTTTTTGCCTGAAATAATTGGATGCTCGCAGTGCACTGGGCTGAATTTAATCGTTTGCGGCGCGTGATACTTTTGTGAAACTTTTTAGATAGTGTGCAACCTGGGTTATCAGGTGTGCATTTTGGCCTCGGCACTTGGCTGCACTATCGGCGAATATTTTTGCGCATTGCCGGGAATAACGAGCTGTGTACGGGTGTTTGCGCGAGAGACATGGCGATGTCGGTGTCATGAGAAGGTGGTGGTCGCATTTGCGATCGACGAATCGACTATGAGTGAAGGATGCATTATGAATATTCAACGGCACTTAGGGTGGACAGTGGTTTTAATCGGTTTATTGCCTTTTTTCGCGGCACCCGCGTTAGCGGCATCGACGTATAGGATTGAACAGTTACCGCAATATTCTGCGGATTATCCGACTGCAAGTCCGGGCGCTATAAACAAGAACGGAATTGTGGTGGGTTCCGCGTCGTCTATTAATACCGATTCTGGGGAGTCTAAAGCGTTGCTCTGGAACGAAGCGGGCGTGCTTTCCGATATTTCTGCCGGGTCACTTTATGCCACAGCCATCGACATCAATGATTTAGGTCAAACGCTATTGTACCTCGATGGCGTTTTCTTTATTTTGGACCAAGGCACGCGTATGCCCCTGGCGGTTGGCAACAACAGCATATATTTCAACGCGATCAACAACGCTGGCCAGGTTACCGGTTGGTTTACAT
>JAOUGF010000432.1 GCA_029857925.1 Gammaproteobacteria bacterium | reverse complement strand
AGATACGTCAGCCCTTTGAGGCAACGTGTAAACTGCGCTTTTTCGCCCCTTTCCGCCTAGCGCTGCATCCCCTGATCGAATTTTTAGAGGTTCCCTTAATAAAGAAAACACAAAGACACACAATTCGTTGTGCCCAACACCTAAAAACTAACGTTGTTATTGTGTTTAGTCGAGCGGAACATTACGGGTAGGCGAGGACCCTCATTCACATCCTTGCCTGAGAATCTATATTACTAATTCACACAGCGCGTGTACTGTGCTAATTCCTATAAAATTAATCAACAATAGTCACTGTCATAAAATTGCAACAGTTTAAACAAAATGAAGCATCTGTTCTTCATCGTGGGTTTAACCATATCATGGAGAATTGGTTTTTGTAAACAGGAAATGGATTTATGTCGAATTGTTACAGATACGGTATTCGTGACACGCGCTTTAGAAGAATTCTCAAAAGATTAACAGGCAGCGTTACGGTGATAGCAATCGCTCACTGACATTTGTGAAGTTAACGATGTAATTTAGTGTCGTCGTTCTCCCACACGCAAGCGCGAAGATAGACAATTTATTACATGTATTCGTGTCACTGTGAATATCAATAAATGTTGATGCATATATCGAAGCGTGAATGGACGCGTATATGCGCGGCCCTTCCTAAGGGGTCGTGCTAGGCATGCGCATTTACGGTCGGCGATTTGGCCTCTACGATTTTCGCGATGATTGCGTCCATCGATTGCGTGCCGTCGAACAGCCCGGCAAACATATCGCGCAGTGACGCGATGTCGTTGGCCGCGTTATTTCCTTGCACCGCCATCGCGTAGTGGGTGTCGCTCGCGACATTGACGGACATCTGGCCGATCACGGGGTTGTCTTTCATCATTCTACCCAACACATCCTGCAGCGCACTGCCGCCCTGATGCAAGGATTGCTCGGTCAAGCCATCCAATTTACCGAGGATGTTGTCGATCGCTGCGAGTTCTTGGTCATTCAGATCGCCCTTCACCGTATAATTCACCGCCATCTCGCTTGCATAGGAAAACACGCTGGCGCTGCCATTTTTAGATTGCACCGCACCATAACTGGCATCGGTACGCCGCGCGATGTCTAGTGTCACCACATCGCCCTCACGGGTGACCAATTTAAGCGACGTGGACTGTGTTTGTTGAAACGCCATGCCTTGCTTCGTCAGCGCCTCCAGACCCTTATCCACCGCTTGTTGGGTTTGGGTGATCGCCGCGTCTTGCGCGGCGTTGCGCGTGGTCGCCGCACGTGTATCCGCGGCACCTTGCGCCACCGCGTTGCGGGCATCCTCGACGACCGCAGGTGCCTGACCGGGGCCCATCTGCGCAATCAGCCGCTGCGTCAACGCCAACAGGCGATTCGCGAGGCCATCCGCACTCCAGTTTTCATACCCCGTCGCCGCAGGGGCCGGTAACGCGTAACGCGTACCAAGATGGTCGCGCACCCTATCGTGCATAAACTTGTGGACCGCGGCGGCGTCATGACGGGGTTGGGACGCAGACTCTTGGGAGGTTGGGGTTGGCGATGGCCTGGCCGACGGATCGTTCACGGCCTTCCCGCGCGACGGCGCGAGCCAAGAATTCATCAGTAAATTCAAAGGCGAACTAGCTATTTTGGATGCGTCCATGGTGTGTGCTCCCATTCCCTTGTGCTGGCCCTATGGGCGGGATAGCGACCGACTTCACACAAACTTTAGCGCGTTGCGGAAAATAATTTGAGCTTTAAGAAATTCATACGCGGCCGTACTTGGCGCTCAGCATCTCCCAGGCCCCGCATTGGCCCACCGTGCACGTAGTGTTATACTGGCCGTCCCTCTCGATGTCATGCGCCATGAAAAAGCCCGAACTCCTCTCGCCCGCCGGTACACTCAACAATATGCGCTATGCCTTTGCCTATGGCGCGGACGCCGTCTATGCCGGGCAGCCGCGCTATAGCCTACGCGCACGCAACAATGATTTCACGCTCGCCAACCTCGCAACAGGTGTGGCGGAGGCCCATGCTCAGGGGCGGCGTTTTTATGTCGCCAGCAACATCATGCCGCACAACGCCAAGGTGAAGACCTACCTCGCGGACATGGCGCCGGTCATCGCACTCCAACCGGACGCGCTGATCATGGCCGATCCCGGCCTGATGATGTTGGTGCGTGAACGCTGGCCAGACATGCCTATCCACCTGTCCGTACAGGCGAACACGGTCAATTATGCGACGGTGCGGTTTTGGCGTTCGATGGGTGTAGAGCGTGTGATTTTATCGCGCGAGCTGTCATTGGATGAAATTGCCGAGATACGTCAGCTGTGCCCAGACACCGAATTAGAGGTGTTTGTGCACGGCGCACTGTGCATCGCCTATTCGGGGCGTTGCCTGTTGTCCGGCTACTTCAACCACCGCGACCCCAATCAAGGCACCTGCACCAATTCGTGCCGCTGGGATTATAAAGTTTTGAATGCGCACGAAGACGTCAGCGGCGACGTGCAACACATCAAATTCGACGCGATGCACGCGATCGCGAATCCCGAGCCGTTTGCCGGGTGCGGACAAGGCCCGCGTCATCCGTTGGCGGATCAGGTCTACCTGATGGAAGAGAGCGAGCGCCCCGGCGCCTATCTCCCGATTATGGAAGACGAACACGGCACGTATATTTTAAATTCAAAAGATTTACGCGCCGTCGAACACGTGCAACGCCTCGCCGCGATCGGCATCGATTGCTTAAAAATCGAAGGGCGCACCAAATCACACTATTATGTCGCGCGCACCACGCAAGTCTATCGCCGCGCGATAGACGACGCCGCCGCCGGGCGCGCATTTGACCCCGCGCTGCTCGCGGATCTGAACAACCTCGCCAGCCGG
>JAOUGF010000433.1 GCA_029857925.1 Gammaproteobacteria bacterium | reverse complement strand
TTACGGGGTAACAAAAATCGGCTGTTTTTTTTGTTAAATGAATTCATCGCATTGCACGCGCTTTACCTGCTTATGTGCGATTAATGCGATAGTCGAGCGTCCCGATCAAGTATCGATCTGTTTATACGCATTAATATAAAAATTCGCGCAGAATTAATTGCTTGGCGTAGAATACACACGACGCGTCTTAGCGCTCAAAGCTATCATGCCGACGCCAGGGGTGGTCGCGCGCAACCAGTTAATAATGAAGCACAAGGAGGTTCGATGAAAAAATGCATAAGGGGTTTGGTGCGGGGTCGTAATGTGTCGCGTGCGGTGCTGGTCGTTGCGCTTTTTTATGCGAGTGTATCGAATGTTTTCGCCGATGAACAACTGCGCACCTACGAATATCCGTTAGCCGATATGCGCGCAAATGCGGGCACCTATCCGAGCATGTATCAGTCACTGCGTTATAGCGTGGATTTCTATTATCTGGCGCACAACACCTTCGCCGATGAATATGTTTTTGATAAATGGCAGCACGCGAGCGCGTTTAAGCGCACATGGCCGATATATCTGTTTGATTTGTTGTCGCTGTGGACGCCGTTAGGGGTGTCGTGGATGCACGAAGAATGGCATCGCGCGGCGTTATCGAAATACGGTGTCGGCAGTCGCAACGGCGTCTACGATTGGCCTCTATTTGCGGAGGTCATTTCCGTGGACAACGTCGATGACGCGCGTCTGGCCACATTGAAGGCGGAGCACCCGGTCGCACTGGTGCGCGCACACGCGGCGGGCATCGAGTCACAATATGAGATGAATTTGTTGTTCGAGAAGAACGCCTTTTTCTATAATCACCGGGCGGGTACGCAATTGATTATGTGGGTTAATTACGCCAACAATATCAGTTATCTATGGGGCTGCGGGGCGGGCGGTAATTCGGCGCGGTTGACGTCCACCGCACAGCGCGAAGAAGGCACCAATGTTGCCACGCGCGATTTTACCGGCATGGATTGCGACGCGTGGGTGTACGATTTGTTCCGGCCCTATGAACCCTATGCGAGCCGCGGTGCGCATCCGTCGGGCGTCGGCGTCGATCGCTATCGCGACTACGGCGATTTGACGGCGGAAGAAAAGAAATATGTGGATCTACAATTCAAATTGTCATTTATCAATTTGGTGGACCCGGCGTTTTGGGGGAAGAAAGAATTTCGCGACGATACGCTGCGCTGGAATTTCAGCCTGCGTCATCATCTCGCGCCGTTTGGCTACAATCTGGGCATGAATGTATTCGCGAAATATAATCAACAAAAGGTGTTCGCGACGGTGAATTGGTATTCTAACAAACACGGCGGCATGCCCGGTGTGGATATGGAAATATTGCGTCTGCCGGTCAACATATTCGAGCAAACGTCACACGTTTCTGCGCGGGCGTCCGCGTGGTATCAACCGCAAGGGCTGTTGTTCGATCAAACGCGCTGGCGACCCGGCGGGTTGTTATCGTTTAGGTTGGATGTGCCGTTGACGACGCATCTCGAATTGACCGGCGAGGTGTATGCAAAGACCACCGGCTGGGTGCCCGGGTTGGAGACGCTGGAGCGCGATTACGGTGCGCGTGTTGGAATCCAATGGGTCACCACGACCGACGCGCGGGCGATAACTCGCTAGCGGCGCGTTGTTCGACGGCGTGCGCGTTTGACAATTTGTCGTGGAATTCACACACCTTCCAGCACGCGCCCCGTGTTGCGCTGGATAAATTTAATCAAATCTTTTTATTGGAGCCGCGCCCACGCGCGCGCCTATACTTTATAGCGAACGCCAACCAAGGAGGGAAACGACATGAAGACGATCCAACGACTGTTGTCCTTATTATTTATTTTTTGTTTCGCCCCCGCACTGTACGCCGCCGACGCCCCGAATCGTTACGAATTGAGCGGCGATCACACGTATCTGCGTTTTGAATTGCCACCGCTGGTCAAAGACGCGCAGCTCGTGGTGCAGCGTAAAAAGGATCATTATGCCTTCAGTGGCGATCAAATCCGCGCGCAGGAAACCGAGATCGGCACGCTGGTGACCGTCACGTTGAACACGATACCGGATCTGCGCACGGACACGTTGTCGTTCTTATTGCCGCGCATCAACATGAACACCGACACGGTGTGGTTTCGCAGCGAATTGGTGTGGACGCAACACAACACCACGATCGCGGGGCCGGACTTGGTGCAAGGCCCCGTGCAGGTGTATCGTGCGGATCGCTTGTTCGGCCGCGCGACGCGAGCAATGCCCGCCGCGAGCGATCGCATTGGCACGGTGGAAGGCACCGTGATGTTGGTGAACACCTGCCCCGGGCCGGTGACGCCGGGCCAAAACTGCACACAACCGTTTGCCGGTGTGGATGTGCAATTGATCGACGCCACGCAAGCCGTCGTCGCGAAGGCGTTGACCGGCAAAGACGGCGTTTTTTCTCTGCAAGCTGCGGCGGGTGATTATGTGCTGCACGTCGTCACGACCGGCGTGTTGCCGCGTTGCGCCGATCAAGCGGTCACGTTGATGCCGAACACCGTCGTCTCCGCCAAGCTGGAGTGCGATAGCGGGATGCGCTAACACGCGGGTATTGGTCACGTCTGAAAAATGAATTCGGTCGCGTGATATTCTTGCAAGCCAGTGCTAGAAATGCCACGTGACCGAGTGCAGGCTAGGTGTGATTTCACCGCGATTTCGAGCCACCGGAGGGTGGATTGCTTTTGATGTCAGTAGACACCACCTGTAACTTGGTGTAAAAAAACCATTAGAATTTAATAGGTTAGTGAGGCTGCGGGTGATGGGAGATTCGTGGGGGTGTGGTTGTTTTTTCTACAAAATTGGAAAGTAGCCTGGGTGTAGCGT
>JAOUGF010000023.1 GCA_029857925.1 Gammaproteobacteria bacterium | reverse complement strand
CCTCACGTACAAATAGGGTCAAATCGTTATCGAATGAAGATACATTTAGTATGGCCTATTTCTTGCTGCCATGAAGACTATGAAAAAATCTCGATTGACGACGCTATGTGTATTGCTGCTGGTAGGGTTACCCGTGTTGAAGGAGGCCTACGCTCGCGATTTGACCTTCGGTATATACGCGAATGAAAAGGCGACAGATCTAGTGAAATCTTTCCGCCCGATACTGGACGCAATAGAAAAGGAAGTAAGCGCGAGCACTGGAAATAAAATAAGCATTCAAATGAAAGTAGCTAGCAGCTATCCGCAAGGCGTAGAGGATTTGTTGCAAGAAAATGTAGATTTTGCGCGATTTGGTCCTGCATCGTATATTGAAGCGAAGGCCCGCCAGCCTGAAATTAGTATTATCGCCGTAGAGACTTTAAACGGCCAAAAAAGTTTTCGAGGTATTATTTGTGTAAAGGAAGACAGCGCTATAAAAAGCATTAGCGAACTGAAAGGCAAGCGTTTCGCATTCGGCGCACAGGAATCAACCATTGGTCGATATTTAGCGCAGGATTTATTGTATACGAACGGTATTATAGCAACTGATCTCGCGGCTTATGAATTTCTGGGAAGACACGATAAGGTGGCGGCGGCAGTGGCGGCAGGGTTATTCGACGCCGGCGCGATAAAAGAGGATACCTATATTAAAATGCGCAAGCAAGGGCAAGCGTTACGCGAGATTGCAAGCATGGAAAACGCGACAAAACCCTGGATTGCGCGTAAAGGTCTAACCAAAGCGACCATAGCTGCGATTCGCAAGGCATTGTTGACATTGCAGGACATCCCGTCGCTGGATGAGGCGGACGGCTTCGCATTGGGAGAAGATAAAGATTACGCATTGATACGCAACGCGATGAAAAGCAGTGTGGCATTTACCGGAGTCAAAAAAGACTAAAGTAGGCTTTTGAAATCACTGTTTAGCAGTGTAATCGCGTCCTTATAGGGTACCGGGCGACTAAAATAAAACCCTTGGGCCGAATTGCAATTATGTTCTCGTAGCCAATTAAGTTCTTCTTTTCGTTCCACTCCTTCAGCGACCACCCCAATTCCCAGTTGCTTGCACAATCCAAGAATAGACGCGACCACAGCGCTGTTGCGCGAGTGTGTATCGATGTTGGATATGAATGATCGGTCTATTTTGACGCCTGATATCGGTAAATTAGTCAGGTAGCTCAATGAAGAATAACCTGTCCCGAAATCATCTAGCGTGAGGCGTACACCGATGTGTTTTAGTGCGTCAAACGAGCGCTGCGAACGTGAATCATTCACCAACATAGTACTTTCGGTAATTTCAATATCCAAAAGCGCGCTGACCGCCTGCATCGAATCGATGTTTGATAACAACCGGTTGTCGCGAAAACTGCGACTAGAGAGATTTGCAGACACTTTGACAGGGCGTGCCGCAATTTCAGAAAATTTTCGTATTTGGCCTATTAACGACTCTATGACCCACTGGTCAATGTTCACGATTTGCCCGTTTTGTTCCGCCATCGGGATAAAATCCCCAGGGGATATAAGGCCGCGTTGTGGATGCTGCCAACGCACGAGGGCTTCGAAACTGGCGATAATCCCCGTCGCAAGGTCCACTATGGGCTGAAAAAACAACACCAATTCGTCTTCGAGTATCGCGCGCTGAATCTCATTTTTTAGCACTAGGTGCCGAGATGACTGACTTTGGAACAGTGTATTGTAAAAATGATAGGCGTCGCCGCCGTGTTCCTTGGCGTGGTACATTGCGGTGTCGGACATTTTCATCAATGCGTTGAAATTGTCGGCGTCCTCCGGAAATAGTGCGATACCTATGCTAAGACGTGGTAAATATTGTTCTGTTTCTAGATTGATCGCCGACCCCGCCTCCTTCAGTAACTTCGCGGCTACTGTCGCCGCATCCGTGGGAGATTTTATATTCGGAAGGAGCACGCCAAATTCATCACCGCCCAATCGTGCGACAGTATCTTCAGCGCGCAGGCATTTTGTAAATCGGCTGGCCATGATTTTGAGTACTTCGTCGCCTTTTTGATGACCGAAGCGATCATTTATTGGTTTGAATTTATCCATATCTATATATAATATCGCAAGAGAGGTTTGTTCACGTTTAGCGCGCGAAATCGCCCGCTGCGCAAAATCCGCGTATAGCGCATGATTAGGTACATCAGTAAGGCGGTCATGCGTCGCATGATGTTCCATTTCATTATATAGCCTGTTTAACTCAGCGGTTCGTCGCTCTACTTCCACCTCCAGTCGTTCCCGATAACGGAGCTCATGTTCATGTTGAACCGTCAATGTCGCAGCCAGTGTATTGAGCGATCTTGAGACCACCCTCATTTCACGCGAACTCGTTAATTCCGGCGTGGGGTCTAACGCAGCGTTTGCAATTGTGGTGATGCGCCTATTGACGATTTTCAGAGGGCGCGCGACTAGCAGATAGAGTGGTATGCACAGTATCAACACCAGTACCACCATTGCGATACCGGTATAACGGCGTGTTTCATCTAGATGTCGATTAATTTCATTATATTGAGACTGTAGGTCCCAAGTAATTAGCGTGGTGCCGAATTTTTCGCCGCTCACAATAATATCTTTTTGACTAGAGATAGTGTTCGTAGCGCCTAAGTCTGCTTTTTTTCGCGTACCCCTGGCGCTATATAGTATATTACCCTTGGCGTCATTGACATCTATGTGATGAATATTCGGATAGTGAGCCACTACATCGTCTAGAATAACGCGTAAGGCAGGAATATCCTGGGTAATAATCGCGTCCACCGTAGCACTGCTCAGCAGCGAAAATAGTTTTTCTTGTCCGTCGTGGATTTCCTGTTCGAGATATGCGAAGGATTTGCTTCTCAATGCCCAAAGTGAAATGGACAGTACAAAAATAGTGACCAGAGCGAAAATCAATATAATCTGCGTCCAAATTGGCCACGCGGCGGTCGTCAATTTAAGGCGCATTTCGCTGCCAAACCCTATGAATCCAAGAGTAGAGGTTAAATCGACTGAAAAAATAAATACTTTAGTCCTATTTTTTAACGGGAAAGCAATTAAAGTACTGAATAGAGTAGTAAAAACCTTTCCCGTGGTATACGGTTTTTCACATGACGAGGGTCGTGGCAAGTAGGCAGGATGGGTAACTCTTATTATAGCTGCCTAAAATATCAAATCGCTTTGGGCGTGTGGGGCATAAAATACTTCTATCGCTATTCCTTATTCCTAACTAAACAGACTATAAGTTCGCTTCCATTATATCTATCGCCGATGCTATTATGTACCGAAGCGATTCACTTTATGATCGCAAAACATAAGCGCAATAGTAGGTAATTGGCGCTGATTATATTTTTCTATAAGTTCATTTCCATTGATCGCTACACTTATTAACCCGGCACTGAAATAGTTCTACAAAAAAATGTATCCGCACCCATCGCTACGGTGAGTTAAGGAGACGGGACACCAGATATTCCAATGCTGGGTTAATAATAATAGGTGGAGGATCTCGTAATGATACGAAAGATTAAGACCCCTCGCTATGCTCTACGCCTAGTCACCTTGATTGTACTCGCGGTAGTCGTATTTTTTGGCGGATTGCGCCTGTTTGTACCTGAAGGCTCAAAACTTACCGGCACCTATGATGCGAAGTCATTGTTGTATATCGCCGCCGCACCGGTCGCTTATCGCGGCGAACAATCGTGTGGAACAGTGAATTGCCACGAATCAGTATATTGGAAATGGAAGGAAGGCGCACATGGTTCAAATGGCGTACAGTCAAAATGCGAGGTGTGCCACGGTCCGCAGGGGGATCACCCGGCAATAGTAAAAAAACTTCCCAAAGTTCGCGGTGATGGCGACATCGTCGGGTTGTGTCTAAATTGCCATCAAAGGTTGAGTGCGCGCAGTTCAACGGGGCAGCCGCAGATTACACCCCAGGAGCACCCCTATCCTCACCAGGGCAAACTGCTTTGTACGCAGTGTCATGATCCCCATTCACCGCGTTTAGGTAAACCGACTAAATCGACAGATAAGACTGACGACCGTGCCGCTCGCCAAGCGCGCGTACCACAAATCGCTGGTATTGAGGCGTTGGCGGCACAATGTGTTGCCTGTCACGGCGCCTCAGGTCGCGGCGGTTTCGCGCCAGCGCTGGCGGAACAGCCCCGGAAAAAGCTGATGGATGCGCTTCTTAAATTCAAGTCTGGAAAGCTCACCAGTGCAATGATGAACCCGATTGCCGCCAAATTGGACGACAATGATATTGTGTTGCTTGCGAACTACTTTGGAAAGAAGTGATTCTAGATGATGCGCGATGTATCGCGACACACGAACAAACAGTCATTTGGAGAAGGTTATGAACTCAGCATTCAGCCGTTGTGAAAAAAAAGAGGGTACCTCGCAACATGAATTGGGTTTGGACGAGCAGTCCAGGCGTAGATTTATCGCGCAGGTATTAGGGAGTTCAATGTTGTTGGTGACACTGCCGTCATTGTCTTCAACGTTATTTGGCCGAGGTTTAAAAGACGCAGAGATTCAAGCGACGAAACTCGCCTATTTGGAAAAATACAGCCCGCCGGGATATGATCCGTTCGCCCACCAATGGGCTTACGGTATCGACGCATACAAATGTATTGGCTGCAATCAGTGTATGACGGCGTGCAAGATTGAAAATGGTTTACCAGGGCACCCGTCGATCAACAACCGCTGGATCGAGCGTTACACCAAGCTTGCGGGGGAGTCGCATGTGCGTGTAGATTCGGTAACGGACCCGGGAAATATCGCAGTATCCGATCCAAATAACTTTGTGTATAGATTTGATGATCGCTACGCGGATGCAAATGTGGAGTATAGCTTTTTCGTTCCGAAAATGTGCAATCATTGTCATGATCCGGTGTGTACGCAGGTATGCCCTAAGAGCGCGACATTTAAGACGCCGGACGGCGCCGTGTTAGTGGATGAAGATCGATGTATCGGTTGCTTATATTGCAAGCAGGCCTGCCCTTATGGCGCAAGATATTTGCGCCCTATCCCCGCGCGGCCCGACGGGGTGACCCGCGTCGCGGGTAAATGTACATGGTGTTGGCATAGATTGACTAAGGGGCAGATACCCGCGTGTGTAGGAATTTGCCCGCGTGAGGCGCTGATCTTTGGTGATCTAAATGACGCTACAAGCGATATCAGTCGGTGGATAAAGGCGCACGGTAGAGAACTATTGGTATTGAAACCGGATATGGGCACACATCCGAGCGTGAAATACATCGGCATTAATGAGGAGGTGCGATAATGGAAGCGGTGCATGTCACGTCCTTTGTCGGTTATGTGTATCCGAATGAAACGGTCATCGCTTGGACTATCCTCATTGCGGTTTACCCCTATCTAACGGGCTTGGTTGCAGGAGCATCCAGTGTCTCAGTGCTCTATACGGGTTCAGGATTAAAAGAATTTAAACCTGTATCGCGCCTAGCGTTACTCGCCGCGTTAGGATTTATGTTGACGGTGCCCATCGTATTGCTAAGTCATTTAGGGCATCCGGAGCGAGCGCTCGGTGCGATGATCACACCCAATTTTACCTCGGCGTTTTCTATGTTCGGCTACTTCGCAATGCTTTATACGTTCATCCTGTTTCTAGAAATATGGTTTGAATTCAGGGCCTATAATGTCATGCAGGCAAGGGCTTCTACGGGCTTAAAAAGGCTTTTTTACCGCACTATAACGTTGTTTGATGACGATACTTCCGCGGCATCCTTGGCATTTGATCACCGCTGGTTGAAACGTATTGTCATTTTTAGCATTCTGGGTGCGCATGGCCTGCACGGCTATGTCGGTTTTGTGTTTTCTTCGTTGAAATCTCGCGAATGGTGGTCGTCGGAGTTGACCATTGTTATTTTTGTGATTTCGGCGATAGTCTCAGGACTTGCGGCGGTGATGCTGATGTATATCGTGGTAAGTGCATATAAAAAACGCCCGGCAGATCAGGCATGTTTAAGAGGGCTGGCCTTCTATTTGATGATATTTGCCATCTTTACGTTGTTTCTAGAGGGCGTGGAATTTGTGAGTTTGCTCTATAAAGGAAAGGAAGGTATAGAGTTAATTATAGAATATGTGATGGGCCCGATGTTTTTCCGCTTTTTTGTCGCGCAGTTCTTGGTGGGTGCCGTAGTGCCTATAATGATTTTGTTAGGGATATGGTGGTATAAACCCGCGGGCAAGAAGTTGATTATCGCCGCGGCCTTGGCATCGACGCTTTCGCTAATGCAGGTGTTTATGATGCGTTACAACGTGGTCATTGGCGGTCAGGAAATTTCTAAAACGATGCGTGGTTATTTGCAATATCAAGTACCCCTTTTTGGCGTCGAAGGTGCGTTGGCAGCTGTTGCGGCAGTTATCTTTGCTTTGGGCTTGACCTATATTTTTGTAAAAATATTGAGCATGGGGTTTGAGGACGAAAATATCGGCGTCTCAGCGAGGCATACAACGCCGTGACGATGGCTGGCGGGGTTGGATGAAGCCTAGTGCTTGGTTTTTTCTCCGGGGGCAGGTTGAGTGCCTTCCTCGGTCTTGTGCATGGTGGTGCGCAATGGAATCTCTTTCAGGAAAAAAACTAACACCACTGCAAAAGACATCGCCAAACAGCCGCTGAAAAAGACATTGGACAAACCTGCATTGAGCGCCTCACGCATCGCGGCGATAATTTGTGTGACTAAGACTTGCGCGTGCGCGTCCAGGTGTAGTGTCAGTTCGGTGAGTTTACCGGGGTTGAGCAACAGTTGTGGATCTTCGAGGTGACCGCTAAGTGCCGCAGGCAGGCTTGCCAAGGTCTTCGCGTCGGCAAATTGGGCCAGCTTGCCCGCCAATGCCACGTGCATATAATGGCTCATCACCGTGCCCATTAACGCTACGCCGATGGTCCCCCCGAGTTGGCGGAATAATTGACCGGTGGCCGTCGCGACACCGAGGTGGCCGTGGTCAACGGCATTCTGCAGGGTGAGATTGAATACCGGCATACCTATGCCCAGGCCCAATCCTACGATGATGATATAGGCCAAAATGATGCCTTTATCACTGTCCCCACTCAGTGTAGAAAGCAAATACATGCCCACGGCCGTTACCGCCAGACCGAAAAAAGCGAGATTTTTATACTTCCCGGAGCGCGATATCGCTTGCCCGCCAAAAATGCTTGCGAAGACTAAGCTCAGCGTCATAGGCATCATCATGGAGCCCGCCAACGTGGCGCTAACGCCTACGACCCCTTGTAAAAAAAGCGGCATGTATAGCAACGATCCGAACATGCTCGCGCCCATCACGAAAACGATCAAGTTGGAAACGGTAAATATACTATTGGCGAACAGGCTCAATGGCAAGATCGGATGCTGCACACGGCGCTCAACGAGTATGAACACAACCAGCGACATGAATGAGCAACCGAACAGGCTGATAATTTGCAACGATCCCCACGCATATTGCTGCCCCGCCCAACTAAACGCCAGTAATAAACTGACCACCATTGCCGTCAAAAATATTGAACCCCAGTAGTCTATGCGCTGCTTGTGCTTTTTCTGTACGCTTGGAAATAACAACACGATCATCACGAATGCTATAACGCCTACGGGTATAAAAATCCAAAACACCCAGTGCCAATGCCAGTGATCGACAATATAACCGCCCAATGTGGGTCCGAATACACTTGCAAGACCGAACGCGCCGCCGAGCATGCCTTGCCAACGGCCGCGTTCGCGGGGCGGGAACAGGTCGCCTACCGCAGCGAAGGCCGTAGCCATGATTGCGCCGCCGCCTAACCCTTGGATCATGCGATAGACGATCAATTCGACGATATCGGTCGCGATACCGCACAGGATAGATCCCAATATAAAGCTGCCTATCCCGAATAGAATAAACGGCTTGCGCCCGTAAATATCCGATAGACGACCGACGATCACCGCAGGGATTGATGCGGCGAGCAAGTAAGCGGTAAACACCCAGCTGAAATATTCGAGGCCGCCGAGTGCGGTGATGATGTGGGGCAGCGCGGTACCGATTATCGTTTGATTGAGTGCGGCGAATAACATGGCCGCCATAATCGCGACCATGATACTGATTTTTTTGCGATGTTCGAGTTCGTGCACGAAGGTCTCCAAGCGGGTGGAAACGGAAATCAATTGGTGTTTGGAGTCATCACGACTCTAAAATAAGGCGGCTACTATAACCTTTTTTTTGCCAACGCGGTAACTCGCCTACGGGCCGTGTAAAATTTTTAACGGTGTGTCGCAAGCACCGCCCGATAATATCGGCGCTACCCGCGTCGATCACATTAATCCGTATGTGATACTCGATTGCGGTACGGTCTCATTATCGGGATAAAGATTAGAAATCGAAATATTAATCGACGCGCTTAGGATAGATAGCCTTTAATTTCATATTACCAATGCATTTCTTAGTAGCATATCGGTTCTCAATGTGTTGCAGCATCTGGTCCACGTATACGTCGTACTCAGCGGCGCGCGCGGCGAAATCGGATTTAGGTTAGACTAACGGTTTTCAACCCAGGGGTGCTAGGACTATGCCTGTTGCGATCGTTTTGCATTTACTCGCCGCGGTGGTATGGGTGGGGGGGATGTTTTTTGCGTATGTCGTGCTTAGGCCGGTTGCGGCCACTTTTTTAGAGCCGCCGCAACGCCTGCCATTGTGGGCGCAAGCGTTCGCACGATTTTTTGTTTGGGTGTGGGCGGCCGTTGTGCTGTTGCCGGTCACCGGCTACGCGATGTTATTTATGCACTATGGCGGCATGTTCGCGGCGCCGTTATTCATCAATATCATGCAAGCCTTGGCGTGGGTGATGATCGCGGTGTATCTGTTTGTGTATTTTATCCCCTACCCCCAATTGCGCAAAACCGTCGCCGCGCGCGATTTCCCGGCGGCGGCCAAGGCGCTCGCGCAGATACGGAAATTGATCGCGTTTAATTTGGGCGTGGGGGTGGTGACGATCTGCGTGGCGGCAGGCGGGCGGTTTTTATGATGCTTTATAATTGCAACATGGTCTGGCGCAGTGGATACCCGGTGTAGGGCGTAGATATAACACGCGTTGCTTTGCCATAAGCATTGTAAGGAGTAGTGGCGGTGCGCGGATAGATGTCTTTTTCTCTTCAACAATTGTAAATTTTCATGGATTTTCCGCACGCGATCGCTACACTTGTAGGCAATATGTCTAACGCCTAATCCCGATGGGGGGAATCCCCTGGATATTCATCGCGTTGTATGCTTGCCGGAAGTGCCCCTCCGCGCGTTGTTTGCAAAATCTTTGCGACGGACCCCCCTTTTCGCCTTGCTGGGGGGGAAGTCCTGGGCTATAATCCTGCCCCGTTTTTCGGACTAATTTATGGCCCATCCAGCAAAACCCGGACTCTTGCTGATCAGCGCGGGCTCTTTGCTCACGTCTATGATCATCTCTGGATTTTTGCTTGGTTATCTGCTGGATCGTTGGTTGAATACCTTGCCGATTTTCATGCTTTTAATGGGGTTATTGGGGATCGTCGGTGGCGCGATGAAGGTATTGAGGCTGCTGAATCACCCAGGTTTGAATAAACCATGAATGTACCCGTGAATAGTGATGTGGCCGCCCATGCGCGGCGTTTGTTGAATCTCCAAGCCGCAGCGGCGGTGGTGGTGGTCATCGGCGCCGGGGTGATCGGCGGTGCGGCGGCGGCGGTGGCCGCTGCCTACGGCGCTTTGATTAGTATCGCCTCCACCCTGTTGTTGAGTTGGGGTGTGAAGCGCGCCCAGGCCGTTGCGGCGACCAGTCCGCAACGCAGCCAAACGATGTTGTACCTGGGCGCGGTGCAGCGCTTTGCGTTGGTGCTGGTAATGCTGGTGCTAGGATTTTGGGGGTTGCACGCGCAGCCCCTGCCGATGATCGTCGGGTTTGCCGTCGCGCAACTGATGTTTGCGGTGCAAGGGCAACGACTGCGTCGGCCATGATTTTAAAATCTTTGGGAGTGTAGGCATGAGTACAGAAGCGAGCGGCGGAAGCTCCGTCCAGTATATACAGCATCACTTGACCAATCTCAGTGTCGGCGAAGGCTTTTGGAGCTGGCACGTCGATACGATGGTCATCAGTTTTGCGTTGGCCATCTTGATTGTTACCGTCGGTTGGATGGTCGGGCGCCGCCTGAATCCAAACGTCCCCGGCGGGTTCCAAAACCTCATGGAAGTCATCATCGAATTTGTCTCCACGCAGGTGAAAGACACGTTCCCCGGCCACAACCCCCTCATCGCGCCGATCGCGTTGACGGTGTTCTTGTGGGTGTGGTTGATGAATTTTATGGATTTAATCCCTGTCGATTTGTTGCCAGAAATCGGCAAATATTTCGGTCTTCCCTATCTGAAGGTCGTGCCCACCACCGATTTGAACGCCACGTTAGGTATGGCGATGACGATCTTCGTGCTGGTGTTTTTCTATCACATCAAGATCAAGGGCGTGTTCGGTTATATCAAAAGCGTGTTGACGCATCCGTTCGGCAAGTGGTTGTTCCCGGTCAATATCGCAATGACCGCCGTGGAAGAGGTCGCCAAACCGTTGAGCTTGTCGCTGCGGTTGTTCGGCAACATGTTCGCCGGTGAATTGGTGTTCCTGCTGATCGCATTGATAGGCGGTGGCGCGACCATCGGCTTAGGCATGTTGATCTGGTTGCCGCTGCAGGTCGTGCTGGATCTAGGCTGGTTGATCTTCCATATCTTGGTGATCACGCTGCAGGCGTTTATTTTTATGGTGTTGAGCATCGTTTATTTAGGCATGGCCCATGTCAGCGGTGACGATCACTAAGCGCGTAGTTTTCTTAGTTCCGGTTTTTTAATTTTTTATTTTTCAACTTTGAGGAGTAAGTAACATGGCAATGTCACCTGAAATGGCTACCCACATCACCACCATCTACAGCTCTACCGCCATCATCGTGGGTATGATGTTATCCGCCGCCGGTTTAGGTTCCGCGTTGGGTTGGGGTTTGATCTGTATGAAAACCATCGAAGGTATCGCCCGCCAGCCTGAAATGCGCCCGGCCTTGATGACCAATATGTTCATTTTCGCGGGTTTGATGGAGTCGTTCCCCTTTATCATCTTGGCGTTCGCAATGTGGTTCTTGTTCGCCAATCCGTTCGTTGACGCCTTGAAAGGTGCGATCGGCGGCTAATTGGTGAGAACTCCGCGTCAAATGGGGAAAGCGCTATGAATATTACAGTGACCTTGTTAGCCCAGATGGTGGCGTTTGCGCTGCTCATCGTGTTTGTGAACAGGGTGTTATGGGGCCCGTTGTCCGCCGCGCTCGCCGATCGCCAAAAGCGTATCGCTGAAGGCTTAGCGGCGGCCGAACGTGGTCGCCACGAGCACGAATTGGCCGAAAAACGCGCCAAAACCGTGCTCGAAGACGCCAAGAAACAAGCGGCCGAGATCCTCGCCTCTGCGCAAAAACGCGGTAACGAGTTGGTCGAAGAGGCCAAGACCAATGCAATGAAAGAAGCCGATCGCGTAAAAGCGCAGGCCCAGGCCGAGTTGCAGCAAGAAGTGCAGCGCGCGCGTGAGCAGTTGCGTAAAGACGTTTCAACGGTGGCGATTGCAGCGGCGTCCAAGCTATTGAAAAAAGAGGTTGATTCCAAGGCCCACGCGGCCTTGTTGAACGACCTCGCAGCGCAAGTGTAACGAGGCGCGCCATGGCAGAGAAAACCACCTTGGCCCGTCCCTACGCACTCGCCGTTTTTGAGTTAGCGCAGGCCGCAAAAAAGTTGAAACCGTGGTCGGAGATCTTGCAATCGTTGGCCGCCGTCGCGGCGGATCCGACGATGGCACGAGTGATCAGCGATCCACGCACCACCAAGACAAAATTGGTAGAACTGTTCACCGAAGTTTGCAAACTCGATGCGCAGGGCGTCAATTTTGTCAAAATGCTGGTCGAAAATCGCCGTCTGACCGTGTTGACCGAGATCGCCGTCGCGTATGAGCAATTGCGCGCCGAGGCCGAGCGTAGCGTGG
>JAOUGF010000022.1 GCA_029857925.1 Gammaproteobacteria bacterium | reverse complement strand
ATCTGCGCCAAATAATTAAAAACGAAGGATGGCAGTTCTTTGGTCAGTTTGCCGGATTTGTTCAACATGAACAAGAAGAACGCAAAGAACGCCAGGAAGAAATGGAAATTGGACACAAAATGGTACACGCTATAACTCGCGCTATGCCAATTCGGCACCAAGGTCATTTCATAATCCCACGCTATCATTGTGCCGTACAACACGTATGCAAACGGGATCAACAATGCGATGTTGCGATAACGGCGTTGTGCTGGATAAGAATCGTCTATCGTCGCCTCATGTTGCAGTTTTATAAAATAGCCATACAACCCCGCAACGATGAAAAAGCCGACGATTTGGCGTGTGGCCAAGAAGCCATAATTCAGCCAACCCGATGTATGATGCTCACCGCCGCCATGCGCGGCCGCATCGCGTGCCTGCGCCAACCACGGAAAAGTGGATTCGCCATTGGCCAGCAAAAAGATCATTAGCACGAACGCGATCGGAAACATCACCGCCAACGAACACGCCAAATCGCGTACCACAAAGCGCCACTTGCCGTTTACCAGGTGCAGTAACGCCGAAAGTGTCACGCCGCCTAAGGCGATATATAAAAACAAAATAAAATTGGTCGTTATGACTGACCAGCTACCAAAACCTTCCATCGTAGTCCCCCTAATTCACGCTTACGGTTGCGACTTGGTCTGCGCGGCAGCCGCCGCATCCTTCACCAACTGATTTTTAACGTAGGTGACGACATACCAACGCTCTTCAGGTGACAAATCGTTGGAACCCCCGCCTTCGCCCGGCACGCCATAGGCAGGCATGATCGCACTGCCGTAGGTGATGGTGCCGAACAACCACCCTTCAGTCAGTTGCTTTTGCACATAATCAGACGTCAGATCGATCGCGCCGATCTTGTCGCTGACCGGTGAATTGGCCTGACCGGCAAGGCCATGACACGCGGCGCAGATAATCTTGAACAGGTTTTTACCCTGTTTTAAGACCTCCGGCGTGGGTTGCATCGGGTTTTTCAACCCCTTGGCCTCATCGCGGTTGGCAACCTTGGTCGGTATGCCAGACACCGGTACTGAACGTTTGGCAAACGGCGCAGGCGTACCTTCCTGCGGTTTGATGCTGGGTTGATTCATCATGTCTTGCGACCACGGCCACGCGTACACCATCGCCGGGGCGGCACACATACCTACGAGCAGGATGTTGCGGATAAATTTGTTCATGGCAACTTCTCTTCGCGAATTTCTAAAGCCTTGTGTTTGGTAAACAACTTTTTCAGTGCATCCAGATTTTTTTCATCCACGTCGATAATGACCGCGATCTGATCCACGTTAACCTGCTCGCTGTATATCGGGCCGCGCTTGCGCACCAACCCGGCGAGAAAAATAAACGCGAACACCGTGGTCCATACACCGAAGAAGATCAGCATTTCGTACATCAACACGAAGTTGGATGGCAACGGAATAATGGGTTTACCGCCCTGCGGTTGCGCCAAAAAACTCGCCTGCGCCGCCGCCAAGAAAAAGAACCCGAACGTGACGCCGAACAACGCACCGAAAAAGGTGAATTTCTGCACGTGTACCGGACGGTCACCCAACACCTCTTCGATCTCGGGATGCTCGATCGGCGATTGCAGTGTTACGTCGTCGATCGAGATGCCGGGAATTTTATGTACCCGGATATCCGCCAACGCCCCAAACGCCTCTTCAAAATCTGAAAACAGCGTAAACGTATGATATTTAGCCATGTCTGTTTCCCTCAATGCGTATCGGTGGCCGGGGTACCGGCGTCACGCGCGCGGCGGCCAAACTTAACTGCGGTTTCGTGATCCAGATGGCGACGACGATGGAAGACCATCTCCTTCACTTCATACATCGAGACCGACGGGAAAATCTTCACAAAGATCAAGAATAGCAACCCGAACCAACCGAAACTGCCGAACACGATCGCCCATTGCACGATACTACCGTACATCATATAGAACTGATGCGGCTCATACGCCATCGACAAGGTCGGCGCAACGATCATCCAGCGCTCGAAGTACATGCCTAAGTTCAATAACAGCGACACCACAAACATCGTCGGCATGTGACGGCGCCATTTTTGGATCGCCAATGCAAACGGCGCTACAGAACCGCAGAAGATCATCGTCCAGAATATCCACGCATAAGGCCCGGTGGCTTTATAGATCAACACCTCTTTGTCGTAGATGTTGTGACCGTACCAGGTCGAAGCGAATTCGATCAGGTTCAAATACGTCCACACCATCGCGATCGCAAATGTCAGCTTGCAGGTTTTTTCCATAATCGCAGTGGTCATGTATTCTTCAAAACGGAAGAAGTAGCGCAAGATCACGAACAGCGTAATGATCGCCGCGCAACCCGAATACAACGCACCGGCGACGAAATACGGTGGGAAGGTCGTGACGTGCCAACCCGGCATGATGGACATCGCGAAGTCGGCGGATACGATGGAGTGCACAGATACCGCTAACGGAATCAAAAAGCAAGCGAGCAACATATAGGTCTTGCGGAAGTTGCGCCATTGTCTATCGTCACCGCGCCAACCTAAGGACAACGTGGTGTACAAGGTCTTGCGCCAGCCTTTCGCGTTGTCACGGCAAATCGCGAGATCCGGGATCATACCGATAAACAAGAACACCGCGGATGCCGACAAGTACGTACTAATCGCGAACGCATCCCATGCCAACGGCGAACGGAAGTTCGGCCACACCCCGCGATCACTGACATAGGGCAGCACCCAGTACAGGTTCCATATGCGCCCTAAGTGGATCATCGGGAAAAAGCCCGCTGTCATCAACGAGAACGTCGTCATCGCCTCTGCGAAGCGATAAATCGGCTTACGCCAATCGGCATGGATGATATGCAAAATCGCCGACAATAGGGTCCCGGAGTGGCTCATGCCGATCCAGAACACGAAGGTCGCGATATACATATCCCACATGTGCGGGTTGTTTAGATTAGTGACACCCAGACCCGTATTATATTGATAGATCTCGGCGAGTACCGCGCAAGACACCATCGCGATACACACGGCCACCGCGACCCAATAGGCCGGACGGGGGTTTTCCATAGAGCGCAACACGTCGGCGTTGATCTGCGCCCAACGTATTTGCTCGTTAATATCTTTCTCATTTACATGCATAAGCGTTTCCTTGGAAATTCGTCACACTTAACCCATTAGATCTCTTCGCGCACGCGCTCGAGGTACATGACCGACGGATCAACGTTGAGCTCTTCGAAGATGCGATAGCCGCGTTTTTCGGCATTAACCTTGGGCTTTTTGCTCAAATAGTCGCCGCGCTTCACCTCATGCTTCGCCCACAACTTGTTCACCGCACTGTTGGGGTCCATCGTGTCGCCGAACACAATCGCCCCGGTCGGGCACGCCTGTGCACACGCGGTTTGCACCTCACCGTCGGCGATCGCACGATTTTCCATCTTCGCCTTGTCATTGCTGGCGCGGATACGCTGCACGCAAAACGTGCATTTCTCCATCACGCCCTTATCGCGCACCGAGATATCCGGATTGAGCTGTTGATTTAACGGCTCCGCCCACGTCTCATAGTACGAATAGAAGTTGAAGTAACGCACGCGGAACGGACAGTTGTTGCTGCAATAGCGCGAACCAATACAACGGTTATACACCTGCGCGTTCAAACCGTCGGGGGTGTGATAGGTCGCCGCGACCGGGCATACCGGTTCACAGGTCGCCGCACCGCACTGCTGGCACATCATCGGCAAAAAGCTCGCGCCACGCTCAGGGAATTGCCTATCGGCATCGTCCCAATAGCGTTCGATGCGCATCCAATGCATCGCTTGGCCTTTCTCGAAACGGTCTTTTCCGACGACCGCTAAATTATTTTCGGCGTAACAGGCGGTAGAACAAGCGTTACAACCGGTGCATACGTCCAGATTGATCGCCATGCCCCAGCGGTGGTCATACTTGTGGTGCCCGCCTGCCTCGGCATCCTTACGGAATGCCGACCAGTTCTCCAGGATATTTTTAAACGACATGCGTTACGCCTCCCCTTCGGTACGTCTGTAAACGGTGGCCGGTATCGTGCTGACAAGTTTACGACCCATTTGTGTATCGCTGGACCCCATGTGCACCAAGCGCGCGGATTTATCCAATTTCGTGACACTCACGCGCGTGGCATAGGCCGCAACCTCACCGGTCTTTTTCTCAATGACCGGATTCAGAATCGCATAGGGATTGACGCCCAAGCCTTTGGCGTAACGACCGTATTCCTGGTGACCTTGCCCCAGCGGCACCGCGATCGCTTCGGGGTGTATGCCATTAAACACATAGGCCTGCGCCTCCAGCGAACCTTGCGCAGAGGTCACACGCACATAGTCGCCGCTCTTCACGCCCAGCTTCGCGGCGGTCACCGGGTGCATCTCCACCCATGAACCCCACACCACTTTGCTGATTTGATCGGGCGATTCCTGCAACCATGGCGAATTGGCGTGACGTCCATCCCACAGCCCCAAACGTGCGCTCGGCAACAAACGATACGGAAATTGCACATCGGCCGATACGTCTGCGACCGCTGCCACGGTCGCGGTATTAACTTTAAATTTGCCGACGGTGGCCTTGGTCTCCAACACGCCTTTTTGCAACAACGCATTCCAGGCCGCGTCTTTGTTTTTGTCGCCCTTCGCGACCGCTGCGGGCATGTTGCTCACAGAGGCCTTGAGATAGGCGTAATAATCGTTAAATGCCGCGTATTCCTTGGGCTTGCGTTGTTTCAACAAGCTTAACGCGACATCGCCGAAACCGCGCGTGTCTTTATACAACGGCTCCATCAACGGTTGTTGGAAGCTCAACGTCGCTACACCGCCGTTATATGCGGCGACATGCGTGCCCCAATCTTCGATGGCGGAATACAGCGGTAATACGACATCGGCCTGCATCGCCGTTTCATCCGGGAATTGCGTCATCACGACCTTGAACCCGACGTTGGCCATCGCGTCTTTCATTTTCATGAAACCAGGCGCGTGGTAGACCGGATTGGCGTGCGAAATGAACGCGACGTCAAGTTTTTTCGCCGCGGCGAGTTTGGAAAATTCCAACGCGCCACGCGTACCGCCGCTACGCGCCTGCATGCGCGCCTCGGCAAATTGCGCGGCTGGCTCTATGGTTTGACCGATGTTGCCGAGCAGGATGTTTAACAACATCACGGCGGATACCGCGTCGTAACCGTTTTCGCCGCCTTCTACCGGCGCACCTGCCAGCACCAAACTGGGGGCATGATCCTTGAGTGCCGCCGTGATGCGTTGGATGCGATCACCAGCGACGCCGGTCGCATTCGCGACCATACCCAATTCGTATTTGGCCAATACTTCTTTGAGTTTGGCGGGCACCTCTCCCTTCGCCCAACCGCGCTTGACCAAGTTTTGAGCGATACCCAATGCCAAAATGCCTTCCGTGCCGGGGCGCACGGCAACCCATGCGTCGGCGCTACCGCCGGTCAACGACATTTTAGGTTCGACTTGGATCAATACACCGCGTTTGCCGCTGCGGAATTTTGCGTATTGCGTCGCAAAATGCACCGGGGACTGCCAGGTACCGAGGAAATCCGCACCGAATGACAAGATGCTCTTCGCCTTGTCCATACGCAGCACCGGTTGTGCATCACCCAGCATGTCGCGCGCAACGGCCTGCCACACACTGGCGTGTATGGTTTCGTGTACGAAATGTTGTTTAGATCCGAAGGTGTTCAGCACGTCGTTAATCAGCACCGCTTGGTGGCCGCTGACGGCGCCGCTCAACCAGGCGACGCGATCACCGTTGGCACTTGCCGTTTTTTCCGCGATCTTCTTTAACGCGACTTCCCAACTCGCGGGTTTTAACGCGCCGCCTTCGCGCATCAACGGTTGCGTCAAGCGATCAGGATTGTAATGGGCCTGCACACCGGCCTGCCCCATCATGCAAGTTTTGCCGCGATTAATCACGGATTCCGGATTGCCTTCCAATTTTAACGCGCGGCCTTCGCGCACACGACCGTGGATGCCGCACCCCGCCGCGCATTGCGTGCAGGTCGATGCATACCACACACCCACGCCGGGAATTACATATTCTTCCGGCATAAAATAGGCGACTACATCTTCTTTACCTTCCTCTAAGGTCACGGTCGTGGGCATATCGCAACCGACCAATGCGGTGCTTGCGCCACCCCAGCCTAACACTCGGAGAAAATCTCGACGATTCACTTTGAATCCACTCATACTAGCCCTACCCTCTCTGCTGCGTCGTCGCGTTACTTATGGCATTTCCAACAATCGCCTGGGCCGCCATTCGCTTCATGGCAACGCCGACAAAAACCCATGGTCAACGGTTTATTCTTCTTGGCCACCGTCATGGCCTTGATCTCGCCGTGACATAGACCGCATACCTGTTCGACATTTTCGACCGGGAGATCTGCGTCAAACACGAATTTCTTGATGTGGCGCTCGTGCGAGAAATGCACGAAATCCGGTACGTCATGCACCTTTTTCCACTTCGGCGATTCTTTCTTGGTGAAATATTCGGTGAGTTTTTGTATGCGCGGTTTGTCCGTCGCGATCATTTTGTGGCAGCCCATGCATTTGCTGGTGGGCGGTATGCCTGCTACTTTTGAACGACGCGCATAGGTGTGACAATACATACAATTTATTTTATTGATATTGACATGAATGTCATGCGGAAACTCGATCGGCTGCGGGACGTCCTCACCCGCGTGCGTCCCCACCGGCGGCGTCACACCAGGAGGCACGGCCAATTCCGCGCGCGCCGGGGCGCCACTGATTAGCAACAACGACACAAACATCAACACCGGTGGCAACACCAGTTTGCACACATGCTTATAAAACATTTCCCGCCCTCAGATGATTGATGAGACCATGCGAATATTCTCGCACCGCCCGCAGACTGCGCATCCGCCACTGTCGGCGCGCCCCTTTTCGGCACACAACAGCAGAAACCCAGAACCACATTATTACGAAAAAAGAACTGACCGGCCGCGCGCTGGATCCTGTCCATCGCGACTTGCCCTCAGCCTTCCCTCGGCTCCCCTTCACTACCTTAACCAACTGCGTATATCAGAATTTGCTTATTAATTGTTTATAGCAGTCTATCAATAATATCTATAAGGCCCTCGATGCTAAAATAGGAACTAGCACCGTGTCAACGGTTAATATTCGTTCAGGCTACTTTTTCTGTCAAAGGAAAATCCGGTTGAAATATATTAAAAAATTCTAACATACGCGGTATCTCTGCATATTCAATCGCAATACACACAGGAGTTCAGAGCATACTCTCTATATATTTGTGGAAATAAATTTGTTTAATGGGCCCACTATACAGGGTTGTCTTCGTCGATAAAGCGATGGGTGAGCCCGAAATGTTGCGCGAGGTGCGTGCCCAGGGCTTGGACACCGTAACGTTCCGTCGCGTGATGTCCGGCGGCAAAATAATGCAGTCCAAGTTCGCGTGCGCTATGATATGTGCGTTCTGAAACTTCACCACTAATATAGGCGTCTACCGCCAACGCGTTGACGACGTCGATATAATCCTGCGCCGCGCCGCTACACCATGCAATACGTCGCAACACGGCGGACTCGCCGGGAATATGCAATGGCACGCGTGCGAATTTTTCTGTCAACAATGCACCGAATTTTTCCGGCGTCATCGGCTGCGCCAACTCACCGATTTGAATCAATTCCACACCGTCTATGGCGTGGCGAGCGATAGGTGTGGCGCCGAATAACGGCGCAAGTTGGGCGTTGTTGCCATGCACGGGATGGACGTCTAAAGGCAAATGGTAGGCGATCAAACTAATGTCGTGGCGGATTAATTCACGTATGCGGCGATATTTGATTCCCACCAACGGCGACGCCTCACCGCGCCAAAAATAACCATGGTGCACTAACAAGGCGTCTGCCTGGGCCTCGATCGCGGCCTCGATAACCGCACGACTGGCCGTTACTGCGGTGACGATATGCGCCACTTGTGTTCGGCCTTCAATTTGCAGGCCATTAGGACAGTAATCGCGCATTGCGCGCGCTTCCAACAGGTTATCCGCGTATTCCACTATTTCCAGCAACTTTGCCATGTGCGTACTCCTCATTCTGGGGTAATATGTGCATCTACACCCCCACGCTTGAAAGGATAGAGGTAAGAGACCATGAATCTCAATGATAAAAAAGGCCTGATGAAGGCCTTTGCCGCCGGCATCATTGCCGGTCTGGTGATTATCGTGGTCTCGCGTTGGGGCGGCGACTTACAAAAGCCCGTGGTCGAATTTAAAGAAAGCACTCAAAAATTAGACCGCGACTCCACGGGTCGTGTCTCCTATTCTAACGCGGTAGAGACCGCAGCGCCTGCGGTGGTGAACATCTATACGACCAAAAACATCCCGCAACGCCAAGGCCAACAAGGCCCGATGTTCGATGATCCGTTGTTTAGACGTTTTTTCGGCGATGAATTGGATTCGATGCCGGATCGCAAACTCGAAAGCCTGGGGTCGGGTGTCATCATCAGTGAACAAGGCTTTATTATCACCAATAATCATGTCATTGAAGGCGCGGATGAAGTGCAGGTCGCATTGCGTGACGGGCGTACCGCTGAGGCAAAGATCGTAGGCACCGATCCCGAATCCGATATCGGGGTATTGCGGATTGAATTGAAATCGCTACCTGCGATCACGCTTACTAAAGGCGACGACTTGCGTGTGGGCGATGTCGTGCTGGCGATCGGCAATCCCTTCGGCGTAGGACAAACCGTGACGATGGGCATCGTCAGCGCCACCGGACGCGATCGTTTAGGCATCAGCACCTTCGAAAATTATATTCAGACAGATGCGGCGATAAATCCCGGCAATTCTGGGGGCGCTTTGGTCAACGCCGATGGATTATTGATCGGTATCAACACCGCGATTTTTTCGCGCACGGGCGGATACGAAGGTATTGGCTTCGCAATCCCGGTGTCGATTGCAAAAGAAGTGATGCAACAAATCATCGAACACGGTCATGCAATACGCGGCTGGCTGGGCATAGAGATACAGGACATCACCCCTGCGTTGGCCGAATCATTTAATATGAAAGAAGTGAAAGGCGTGATTATCGCGGGTGTGTTGCGCAACGGACCTGCGCATAAGGCGGGACTCAAACCCGGCGACGTGTTGGTGCAAATCAACGAAAAAGATGTGCAAGACGGGCGCAGCGCAATGAATACCATCGCCAAGGCACCGCCCGGCACCGCAATAAATTTAGGTATTATTCGCGGCGGCGCCAGGATGAATTTAAAGGCGACGACCGATCAGCGCCCGGTGCCGGAAGAGCAATAAAGGGAACCTCTAAACTAGAAACGGCGGTTAGATGCCATGGGGTGTGCCAAAGCGCGAGCAATCTGCGGCATTGCGCGGCCCCGTGGGGTGGATGCTTAATTTACGACAACTTCATGCGTACCCTATCGTTAGCGCTGACCGTAGCGGTCAAATGTGACTTGCTAGAATCGCCACGCCACGCGCACTTGCTGAGGCCCGACAAATAATTCGACGCCCTCGGAATTCGACACCGTGTCCCTGCGATTGAACACGTCGATAGCCTTCCTGTAATGTGCGGCGCTGCGTTTAGCTAAATATATGCCCACCCCGCCCACCGCCACGCCCGCCACCGCAAATCGCCAATCCGCGTCACCTCCGGCAGCGACATTTCCGACCGGCCATGCCAACAGCATCCCGCCGAGTGCCGCAACACCCAACGCGGGGTTATACAAGCGCTCACCCGCGATCGCGTCTGCCTCTGTGCGTGGATCAGAAATCAAAAATGCATACAAATCTGAGCGATTTAACGGCTCACCGTCATAATAATAATATCCTCGCTCCATCGTGATTATTTTGGTGTCTTCGGCGCACCAAGCCGACAAGGGCAGCGCGACCATCGCCGCCAACCAAGCCTGCATGACTATTTTGAGCATATCGACTCCGAAAAGCGCGCTGTGCGTTGATTGCGGGGTGGACGTCGCTCGCCACGGCATCGACATGCGCCGACACGATGCACGCGCGCCCCGCAACGATGTTATCCAAACGGCGAAAATTTAATGCGCTAGCGGTAATGCTGCGCCACCGCCGCCTCGCGATCATCCATCGTTGCCGCAGGTGGCGCGCTCCATAGGCGCTCTAGTTGATAAAACTCACGCACACGCGGCAACATGATGTGCACGATCACATCGCCCAGATCGACCAACACCCATTCGCCTTCATGCTCGCCTTCCATGCCTAAGGGTGGATAACCGGCGTGTTTGGCGCGCTCGATCACGTGTTCGGCAAGGGCGCGCAATTGGCGGTCACTGCTGCCACTCACGAGGATCATAAAATCCGTCATGCTGGTGAGGTTACGCACGTCAAGTACATGGATATCTGTGCCCTTGGCATCTTCCAGGGCGGCAATTACGAGGTCGGGTAGGTTATTTGTCATCATCTCTAATTAAATTATAGATACAATCCATGCAATGTTATCAGATTTATAACCTGTTGTGGGGTAAGGTATTGCGGACGCTCACCGCGTTGGATCAACGCGCGGATCTGTGACGCTGAAATCGACAACGCGGTGACGGCCTGTACATAGATATGGCCGGCAGGGGCAAGATGCAAGGCCTCGCTACAGGTGGTCTGGCGCGCCTCCACCGCAGCGGCCAGCGCGGAACCGGGCGTCACCCGCATGCGCGCCCCGGCACGGTGCATCACGACGACGTGCGCCAATTCAAACAGGCGGGGCCATTGGTGCCAGGTCTCCAGCGCAAAAAAGGCGTCTGAACCGACGATAAGACACATCGGCGTCGCATATCCTAGCTCTTCGCGCAGGGACACCAACGTATCGACCGTATATGAGGGACCCTCGCGCACTAATTCACGGATATCCAACGTCAGCGCGGTCTGCCCCGCCAGCGCGGCGGCGACCAGCTCCGCGCGACGTTCCGGCGTAACCGCCGGATGGGTTCGATGAGGGGGTATTCGGCACGGTACCATGCGGATTTCCTGCAACCGCAAGGCCTGATAAACCTCCCATGCACTGCGCAAATGGCCGTAGTGGATGGGGTCAAAGGTGCCGCCAAAGATCCCTATAGCGCGCATTTATACCTGTGTTTGCTAATATAAAATCTCACTATTGACGAATATGCCCATCGCCCAACACGACAAATTTCAGCGACGTCAACCCTTCCAAACCCACGGGGCCGCGTGCATGAAATTTATCGGTACTGATCCCGATTTCTGCACCCAATCCGTACTCAAATCCGTCGGCAAAGCGGGTCGACGCGTTGACCATCACCGACGCGGAATCGACCTCGGCCAGAAAACGCCGTGCGCGGGTATAGTCTTCCGTCACGATCGCGTCGGTATGATGTGAACCGTAGGTCTCGATATGGTCTATCGCCTCGTCCATATCGCGCACCACGCGCACCGCCAATATCGCCGCCAGGTATTCGGTGCGCCAGTCCTGTTCGGTGGCACGCGCCGCATCCGGGATGATCTCGCGGGTACGCGCACAGCCGCGTAATTCCACGCCTTTTTCACGATACATACTGGCCAATTCCGGCAAAAGCGCATCCGCAACACCCTCGGCGACCAGCAAGGTCTCCATCGTATTGCAGGTGCCATAGCGGTGGGTCTTCGCATTCAACGCAATCATCAACGCCTTATCTTTATCCGCGCGGTCATCAATGTAGACATGGCACACACCATCGAGGTGCTTGATGACGGGTACGCGTGCCTCTTCGCTGATACGCGCAATTAAACCCTTACCGCCGCGCGGTATAATCACGTCGACATAGTCTTTCATGCGCACCAACTCTCCTACGGCGGCGCGGTCGGTGGTTTCAAGCACCTGCACAGCATCTTCCGGCAAGCCCGCCTTTTTTAGGCCGATGCGGACACATTGCGCAATGGTGTGATTGGAATGAAACGCCTCAGAACCCCCGCGCAAGATCGCGGCGTTACCCGATTTAAGGCACAACGCAGCGGCGTCGGCGGTCACGTTCGGGCGCGACTCATAAATGA
>JAOUGF010000431.1 GCA_029857925.1 Gammaproteobacteria bacterium | reverse complement strand
GACTTCCTGAAGGCCAACCCGACGGTCAAGAATGTCTATGTCGAGACCATCCCACCCGGTCAAATTTTGAAAGAACAAATCTTGGCGCAGGGTGAAATCAACGGTCAAAAGACCGCGCAAAATCCCGACGTCTATGGCAGCGTAGAGCTGAAACATTTGAAAAAGCTCAAAGAAGCCGGTTTGATGGACACCTACACGACTTACATCCACAATAAATTGGAACTGATGGTCGCCGCAGGCAACCCCAAGAACATCAAGGGCGCCGAAGACCTCGGCCGCGATGACCTGGTGCAAGCGCATCCGAACCCCGTCAATGAAGGCATCATGACCTTCTACGGCTTGGACATGCTGAAGGGCCTGAACCTGTACGACAAGGTGACCGGCGGCAAGAACTGCAAAGGCTGCTGGGCGGTGGATAATAAAGTATGGTTCACCGAGCGTCACCACCGCGAAACCCCGGCCCGCATCGAAAAGGGTGAGGCCGACGTAGGCATCGTATGGTCCACCGAGGTGTTGGAAGCGAAGTCGCAGGGCCGTAAGATCGACGGCGTGCCTATCGCTGCCCCGCACAACATGGCAAGCAAGGTCTCTTATGTCGCGGGCGCGTTGAAGACCGGCCGCAACCAAGAAAACGCCAAGAAGTATTTGGATTTCTTGTTGACCAATTCGGCGCAAGACATCTACGCCAAATACGGCTTCGCGAAGGCCGTACCCGAAGAGATGAAATTTAGCGGTTTGTAATACGCTAGTTACATTTTCGGCTAGAATCACGGGGCGCTTCATGCGCCCCGTTTTTTTGTATGCAGGTCACTCATGGCGTTAGTCCTTGCCCAGGCAGGCATTTTGATCATTATCGGCATCCTCTGGCGCCGCTGGTCACCTCACGGCCTTGAGGGTGAGCTAACCCGCCGCGTCGTCACCGGCGTGGTGTATCACCTATTGTTGCCCGCGCTGGTGCTGGCGGTGATGTGGCGCACGCCTTTGGGCTGGGACGCATTACGCCTGGTGGGTGCGGCGCTCTCAGGTTGTCTAGTCGCCATCGCGATCGCGTTTCTCTGGTATCGCCGCTGCAAAGATCGCGCGACTTGCGGCGCGATGATCTTGGCGGCATCGTTCGCAAATGTGACCTATCTGGGCCTGCCAGTGCTGGAAAAGACCTTTGGCCCCTGGGCGCGCAGTGTCGCGATCCAATACGATGTGCTGGTCAATACCCCACTGTTGTTCACGCTGGGCATCATCATCGCGCAGCGTTACGGCCAACGTCACCCCGATGAGCGCAACGGCATCGCCAATCTGCTGCGTGTGCCTGCGCTATGGGCCACCTTGCTGGCGCTCATGCTTAACCTGACGAATGTCCCACAACCCACGTGGATAGAAGATTTCCTAGAAACACTCGGCCATGCCGTGCCGCCGCTGATGCTGTTCGCACTGGGATTGAGCCTGCAATGGCCCAAAAACGCCGCACGCAAGCTCGTGATGATCGTGCCTGCGCTCGTCATCCAATTATTCATTATGCCGTTGACGGTCGCGGCTGTCGGGTTGGCGTTAGATTTGCCAGTACAGGTTTGGATGGCCACCGTCTTGGAGGCAGCCATGCCCACGATGGTATTGGGGATCGCCGTATGTGATCGCTATGGATTGAACACCGCGTTGTTCGCGGTGACGGTGACTTTGTCCACCGCGCTGTCGGCGCTGACGCTTCCCCTGTGGTTTGCGGGGTTGCGAAATTTCGCGGGGATGTAGACAATGTGTCCCATGAGCACGACACATCACACAGTACGTTGGGCCTTGGTGGGTTTTGTCACCTTAGGCGCGTTATTGGGTACCGTCGCCGCGCAGGTCTACGAAGACCACCCTGCGCAACCGGCCCGTGCAGCGCAAATGCAAACGATACGCGTCGAGAATGTAACCGAACTCCAGGCCTTGTTTGAGTCACATGCGTACGCCTGGCCACTCAAACCCGATGCCATGCCTTCTCTCGCGCTAGAGGCCTTTCCACCTGATTTTGCAACGCTAGCCAACATCGAATTGAAAAAATCGCTGTTTGTGCGCGCGATGCTCCCGATCGTCGTCGCTGAACTGGATCGCGTTGCATATCAGCGCAAACTGGTCGATTTTCTATGGCGCCCGGATGCGCTGACGGATATCAAAGATTATCGTGCCGTGGTGTCCACGATTGCGCAACGTTATCGCGTGCGTGGCGACCTGCCCAGCAATCAACGCGGCAACTTGATGTGGCGCTTGGACAGCCTGCCGGTCGCGATGGTATTGGCCCAGGCCGCGCTCGAAAGCGGCTGGGGCACGTCTAAATATGCGCTAGAAAATAATAACTTATTTGGTGTATACACCCCGCACGGCAACAGTGGTCGCACGATCAAGCAATATGCCTCGTTGCGTGACAGTGTGCGTGACTACCTCAGCACGGTGAATACACACCCCGCCTATCAAGACCTGCGTGCGTTGCGCGCCGGTATGCGTATACAAAATCAAGCATTGGACACCAATATCTTGGTGCAAGGCTTGGTAAAATATTCCGAACGCGGCGAAGACTATGTAGACGACGTGTTGCGTATGTTACGCGGCAGCTTGTTTATGCAAATTCAACGCGCCGAACCCACCCTCACCAGCGCAGCGATCTGACGTGTTCAACGCCCCCGTCCTCGCGGGTTTATTGACTTATTTGGCGATGCTGGCGGTGTATTTTTGGCCGCGCCCGCGATTCTTACATGCCCCCGTTATGCTCAGCATCATGCTGTTTGACCTTGCAATGCCGTTTTACCTCTATATGCATCGTGACTGGAAGGAGCGGTTGATTGACCGTGAAGATATCTTGTCTTTCTTAGTGTGGATGCATATCGGTCTCTTGGTGTCGTACGACAC
>JAOUGF010000429.1 GCA_029857925.1 Gammaproteobacteria bacterium | reverse complement strand
GTTGCATTATCGGTCCAAACGGTGCCGGAAAAACCACGATGATGGATGTCATCACCGGGAAAACGCGGCCGGATAGCGGAACCGTTTTTCTCGGTCAGTCGTTGGATTTGACACGTCTAAATGAATTCGAAATTGCGCGAGTAGGTGTAGGTAGGAAGTTTCAAAGGCCTACGGTATTTGAAAATCATACTGTATTTGAAAATTTGGAGCTCGCGATAAAAACAGACAAAGGGGTGTGGGCCAGCTTATTTAAGCCTCTTTCATACGCGCAGCGGGAACAGATCGATGCTATGTTGGAAAAGATACGCCTGAATGATCGTGCGGATAGAATGGCTGGCTTGCTCTCGCACGGGCAGAAACAATGGCTGGAAATCGCGATGTTATTGATGCAGAGCCCTCAAGTGTTATTGCTTGACGAACCGGTCGCGGGTATGACGGATGAAGAGACGGAGCGAACTGCTGAACTCTTTGAGTCTTTGGCGGGAAGTCACACCTTGGTCGTAGTTGAGCACGACATGGATTTCGTCGCCAGCATTGCACGTACGGTGACGGTGTTGCATGAAGGGAGCGTATTGGCGGAAGGCTCAATGGAGCACGTCAAAAACGACGCGCGGGTCATAGACGTATATCTGGGGCGATGACAATGTTGAGTGCGCAGGGCATTAATCATTTTTACGGCGGAAGTCATATACTGCGCGATGTGTCATTACAGATCCCAGCAGGCACCTGTACGGCGCTGTTGGGCCGCAATGGTGTAGGTAAAAGCACGCTACTAAAATGTTTGATGGGCGTATTGCGTGTACGTACCGGTCGCATCACGTTTGAGGGCGTAGACATCACGGCACTGGCCCCAAATAAGCGCGCACGTGGTGGTATCGCCTATGTACCGCAAGGCCGGGAAATCTTTCCTAGACTCACCGTAGAAGAAAATCTACTGACCGGCCTAGTTAATCAAAAAACAAATACGTCCGAAAACCAACTATCCGAAGTGTTTACAATGTTTCCAGTTTTGCAGGCGATGCGGCATAGACGAGGGGGGGATTTATCGGGGGGACAACAGCAGCAACTCGCTATTGCGAGGGCCTTGTTGACTCGGCCAAGGTTGTTGATATTGGATGAACCGACAGAGGGCATTCAACCCTCCATTATCAAAGACATAGAGCAGGTCATCTTGCAGATCAAGTCCCGAGGTGATATGTCCATTTTACTGGTAGAACAATATTTCGATTTTGCGTGTAAGCTTGCTGACCAATTCGCGATAATGTCCAAGGGCGAGATCATTCTTAAAGGCAAGGGGAACGAGCTACTGAACGCGGATATACGTCAGAAATTGTTGTTATAAACGTTTGATGACACACTAATCGGAGTGCCAATTAATTTTTTCAACGTGTAGTATTGTGTTATAGGAAGATATTGCAGTGGTAAAAAAGACGGAGGCATAGAGCCTCCATCGACTGCAAAAGTAGTAAGAATATTATTTTTTACCCGTGAGTTCGTTGTTGATCTGATCGCGTAGTGCGACGATGTCTTTTTTAATCGATTCCTGGAAAATATCTTCAGCAGCGGCGTAGGCGATTTCACCGCCTAACATTGCCGTCGTGCCATCCGAGCGTTGACGGTACGGACTATAGCTCTTTTCACCCTGTACTTTTGGAAGTTTTACCGCGTAGTCGCCGTACTTTGTGATTACAGCTAAGGACACGCCAACGGCTGCGCTGGCGGTACCCGTGCCACCAATTGCGGTAGACGGTGTATAGGCGACATCCATTTCCAGTACGGCAACCGCGTCCACGCCCAGTTCTTGGGCCAGTTGTGTCAATGATCGTTTACTGTCCTGATCGCGGCCCTCGCCCGGTAGATATTGCATATTGTCTGGCAACACCGTTCCAGTTGCGATAAGCGCCTTGACGGCCGCATTTTGGGGAACCGCCTCCTGGCTGCGTTGTGCAAAGTCTTTATAGGCTTTGGAACCTACGACCTCAGCAGTTTTGACGATTTTCCATTTGCCGACCTTGGCGAATTCATCATTAAACGTATCAACGGCATAGCTGGTTAAACGTGCGCCGCCAAAGTCGACGCCGCCTTTTTTCTCAGAGCTGCTCGCCATGCTGGCAAGAGCGGTCAGTGCGCCGAATTTGGATGCGCCTTCCATATTGCGTACGCCACGGTTTGCGTACACATGAACTAGCGCGATTTTTTCTATTTTGTCAGCGGGCGGTTTTATCAAAATAGAGGGCGCGCCACACGCAGAAAGTAAGATGCCGATGCCGCTTATTACGATCAAGCGCTGAAATGAAGATTTGAGCATATATGATGGCCTATTGAGGTGGTTGAATTTTGGGTAATTTGCATTACCCACCGGTAAGTTACTCAGGTACGGCTAAGATATCGGGCGCGAAGTGAATGCACTTAAATTTCTGTCACCCATCTCGATCACGTGGTGCTTGGCTGGCGTTTTATATTTGGGTAATGGGATACTAAGTTACGCACAGTTTATAAAGGCTCAAGTGAAAAAATCACCAATATTCAGGACCTTAGATTGGATTGGCTAGCCTAGCCTAGCCTAGCCTAGCCTAGAGGGAGTTAAGACATCAGCAGGGGTGTATAAGGAAGGCGTCGAACGTGTAGAAAGATAATAGACATATATAGTGTGCTATATTGTAATGCATCGGTTAAAAAAGGGTATTAAAGGGTGCAAGGTAAAAACACTCACCATCAACAATTGATAGCGCTGGGTGTGAAAGGTGTATCAACCGCCGCACGACCTACGTTGGTGGAGAGATAGCCGGGAGCAATGATATTGCAACGCCAGATTACAATCACTTTGAACAGGAAAAACCATGCAGTATATTTTAAAAATAAATGTCGTATTGTGTGCGCTACT
>JAOUGF010000430.1 GCA_029857925.1 Gammaproteobacteria bacterium | reverse complement strand
CCGCGATGTTTGCCCAGGTTTTCATATGCAGCCTCCTCGTCTAAATATTTAGCCCTCAGAAGTGCAACAACTCAAAACAACACACTAACAAAACAGGTGAGAGCTACGCGTCATTTGTAACTATTTTAGTAGGATACTACTCGTAGGTGACTCTCCTCACGTTAAAGCACCACGATTCCTGTTTCCTGTTTCCTGTTTCCTGTTTCCTGTTTCCTGTTTCCTGTTTCCTGTTTCCTGTTTTTATATTACGCCCTTACACACCAAGTGTCCACAGCCGCCCTAACGCGCACGTGGGCTTGTCGCGACCTATTTTCTCTAACCAAGATTGTGGAAGGTAATGAATTGTTGACAAAATCATTATCATTCTTAACCCTTAGTGTTTTCCTCTACGTTACCTCTGCAGCAATCACGTCGGGTACAGATAACATCGGCGACGCGGTACGACAACGATTTCCGATTATTGATGAATATGTACAATGTGAGCTTAACAGGCTCAACATTCCCGGTACATCGATCGCTATTGTACAGCGGAGTTAAATCGTCTACTTGCAAGGTTACGGGATTGCCGATAACGCGCGTCACGCCACAAACACTTGTATATATTGGATCACTATCAAAATCATACACTGCGGTTACGATTGTGCAACTCGTCGAGACCGGGAAGTTAAATCTCGACGAGCCAACCAAAAAACTATTTACCGTGGTTCGTATTGGCAGACAAAAATGCATCTGGCGTCATTTTGGCTTGCTTGAACCGCGATTGCGCGAGCGTTTTTGGTCTCCAAATATAAACGACGATGATTACGTAGAGCATCGCAACCATCGCGGCTATTAGCGGACTGTAAAATGGCACAGCCTTTTGTAGATTGTCCTGAGGCCAAAGCATCCAAAACAAACCGAAAGTCCAATGGAATAAAGCCATCGCGAACAAGCTACGGCCGGAGTTATTGTAAACCCAAACAAACAATACCCGAGTGACTACCGTAAAAACCGCATGCCAAAATATCCAACCTGTCGAATAATAACCGCTAATCAGGAAACCCGGGATGTGATAACCGGCCCAGACGACTCCGAGTATAAGCCCGGTGACCAAGGCGCTGTAACGCCGCTGCAAGCGATCAAGCGCATACCCTGAAAGCCCAAGCTCTTCCGCGCACGCCAAAAAAAACACTGTGCAATAGCCAAGCAGGATGACCAAAGAATACGTCGGCGGCGGTATGTCAACGCCGAACAACCACAAAACCCAATAGTTAATGAAACCAATACTCGGATAGACCAACAGAATAGGTAAGAACCAGATCTTTGGGCTGATCTGCTGCGCGTCGAATGATCTGCGCAGCAGCGCTACCGTACCCGACCAACCGAGTTCACAATATGTCAAAATCAGCGCGGCGATCATAGGCATCGCCAAACCGGCTTGGAAAAGTTTGAACCCTGGAAATAATTCGATATCGTAAAGCGGCCCGATCGCCCACACCGGAATACACAAACCAAACAATAGAATAAAATAGCGGGCCACCGAGCGATCATTGGATGTCTGAGTGCTCATCGACGTTGCCTGTGTAGAAACTATGTGCGCCAACGGATTCAGCGCAGGAACGCGCCTATTCTAATTTTAGCAACGATTTTTCGAATATCCAGATTGAATATAAAATGCAGAAGCATCGGCCTCATTTCACAATCACACTATCCTTCGCAACTCTTCCCGCATGGGCATCCGCAAAGTACCCACTCCGACTACACGGCCGACAACGTCCACTTCTGCGGCTATATTGAAAAATATATTTCTTGACTATAGTAAAACCCATTGCTCATACTAGTGCTTCTAAGTTTTTTGTATGTTTATGCCTTGACGAGGGCAATGTGTACCACGCAAGAATTAAACAATAAATTTTATTTGGCGAAACTAATAAATGGCATTCGTAGGGAATCGATTATGAAATCTTATAACCATTCAATTGCGGCATTGCTCCTCATTGCGAGCACGTCGGCATCTGCAGAGCAGTGGAACCTCGTTTTCGGACTTAGTCAACCTTTGGTGACTAAGGGCGGCAATATCGAGATTAATTACTTGACTGAAAAATTTGTTTTTGAATACTCGCATGGTTTTGCACTGAATTTGTCAACGAACAAAGGCATAGGCATGACCGGTATAGAAAAATCACAACACCTAGACATATATGTTCCTTACTCGACGGGCGGTGGAGCGGGTTATCGCTTTACGAAAGAATTCAATGTAAGACTTGAGATTAAACAGCATCAATTTAATGTCGCACACCCCTCTGGCGAAAATATCAATTACACTACCCGCGATATCGGCGTCGGAGCGTATTATTTTTGGCTGCCCTTTAATAGTAAATATTTCTTAATAGTACCGTCGATTCGTTATTGGCCGACCGTTTATTCGAGACTGAAAAATGATGAATTTACGTTTTCTAACGGCGACGTACACAAAGCGCACAGCTTTGGCTTGTTCGGTAATGTCTCCATTGGATGGAGGTTCTAAGAACGTATGTGCAAGCCAAATCCCAACCCAGTATTGTAGAAAACCGTTGAAAAAAAATATTTTTTGCTAAAAACGTCGTATGATAATTAATGATCTTGCACCGAGGGGGGGGTGGCATCCCTGGAATTTCTAATTTTTCGGAGTTTTTCTACGCCCTCGTTAGGCCGCAGAAGAATATCGGGGGAATAGATGGAATTTTGTATCATTGTTTTCCCAGCTAGGTAGCATGAATAGAATGAAATGTAGTCCAGGATTTATTAAAGAATTGTATTTTTTTGGGGGGGGATGGGGCCGGACCGAGCTACCCCCATTTTTTAGAAGCCTCATTTTCGGTACCCAACCGCTTTCGGCGGGGATTCAACTAAACATTAGCATCTC
>JAOUGF010000428.1 GCA_029857925.1 Gammaproteobacteria bacterium | reverse complement strand
TCTTCTTCCGCACCTTGGTACACGGTAGTCACAATGATCACGACAAACGGTACAAACACCAACCCCGTCGCGCTCAACACATCCCACAGCACGTTATACAAATACCAGCCGTTGATGGTCGTGAATAACTCAATGTAGCTCGATACGCCCATCTACCACGTCACCGAATAGAGAACTCGAATGAGTTCAAATAACACCAGCCACCCTAACAGGCGCCACCGGAAACCTACCAGTCTTTCAACGTCCTCTTCCAAATATCGTTTTTTAGAACGCCCAACAATGAAACGGATAATCTTCTCCCAACGTCCTATCACAACCGCAATCAACAAATACCGAATCAACGTCGTGAGCCAACGGTACTCATCTATTGCGTGTTGAACGTCGCGGGCGATACCGTTTTCGATCAATGCCCTGCCAAACACCGCGAGCAACCCTATCCCCAATATGATCGCCGCAATAAACGCCAGTACTCTAATGGCCCGTAGCCCTGCCCTGCGTCGGAACGGTGTCGCCGATTCCATCATACTTATTGTCTCCGCGAATTAGCCATACTGGCTTTTGCGTCGGGAACTTCTTTCGCTATCGCGCTATTTTCCCGCTCCGCACGACGCGCCAACATGGTCATTGATGTGCCGGCGACTAACATCGACTTGAACTCGTGTTCTTGTTTGAGCGTTTGCAGTTCGCTATCGAGCATCGCAATAGCGCGTTGCACCTCGCGCGCCCCGTCCTGTTGCGCACGTACTTCGGGAATCTGCGAGCCCACTGACAATATGCGTTTGGCGAGCAATACGCGCTGTATGGCTGCTGATGTTGCAAGATCCTCCGCAATATTGTCTATCATGACGCCTCGAAATGTCGGCTCCTCCCGGCGTATCGTCTCCAGCAAATCGCGCGTGACGCGCAACCCTCCCGCGCGATCAGACAATACATCCAATGTCGTATCCAATGGCTGCTCGCCACATGAATTGCCAGCCACTTGTGGGTAACAATTGGAAGTAACAGTCATTTGGATAGCGGTCGCAATCGCGGAGGTATCCGCGTTGAGATAGGGCATGATGCCGCGACCGGCGACCGTCGCCGGTCGCGCGCTGCTCTCAAAATTAATAGTGGTTTCGCCCACCACCTCCTTCAACCAATCTCTTGCGGCCCCTGGATTTTGCCACGTTGTGACCATGCGCGGACAGGCTGTTCCGCAACTGGGCGCGGACATATCATCTTTGGCTGCACGACCAAGTATTTGGTTGTAGCCTGCGATGACAACGTCGCCAATGGCGTTGATCGGTACCGCAGACGATCCCTGATTATCCGCAAGCGCGTATGGCACTCTCACTGCGCCACTTTCTACAGCGTCATTCACATTGTCTTTAGCATCTACCGCGCTGACCGACTGATCCATTTGTTTAGCCCATTCCGTCAATTTCGCGCTTTGCACCCATCCGGAAAACGGATTAGCATTTGGATTCGAAGCCATTTCGGCTTCCATCTGTTGGCATGTTTTTACGCTAAAATCTAACAATTGGTTGAAGTTAAAATCCATCGTCTGCAACATCTGATACAGCGCTGGATTAGCTTTCATGAGCACATAAGATACAGCGGCACCCGGCGCAGAATTTGCCAGTTCGGTATACTGTGATTTCAGCTGCGCCGTTGCATTGTCCATAGCTTTTTTTAAGGTGGCCGCATTTAAGTTAAATGACGGTTTAAATTTCCCACACGAATATCCAAATCCGAGTTTGGCATTCGCATTCAGCGAAATAGTCGTCCGTTGCGGACTTGGAATCGTGACCGTCCGCCCGCCGCCCAATTTGTAATACCACGCGCTGTCTTTCGGGGCGACATCGGCCGCATATGTCTGCGAAACTGTCAGCGCCATACTGCCTATGACTATCCATACCGCTTTCACTTTTTTGTTCATCGCTTTCTCCAATCAAACTAATCACAGACAGATATTTAACGGAATTTCAAAATCGGGTCTTACGCCCTGCGTACAACACTCGTAGCGCCGCCAGTACATAAACGCGTACGCGCCATCTTTCGATTGATAGCCTGTATCCAACGTACCAGGAAAACCGTAGCCAAAACGGCGACAGATATTTTCTTTATTTGGGGCCAGCCGCTGCCACACGTCCTCCGGACTCTGTTCGTTAGCGGGCGGCCCGCTGTAGGGGACTTTGATATGCATGTTGGTGAAGCCATACGGATTGGTCACGATGTCCACCGCGCGTTGCGCAATCACCCCGGCCACCTTGTAGTCATCGACCTGCCCACCTAAAAATCCCACACGCGGCTTGACCCAGCCCCAGTTGGTGTCGCCAGAACCTGTCCATGCGTTAGCATAAGCCGTAAATATATTCACACCCACCTCACGCGTAAACGGCCACCAGGTTTCCCAGCTAAACATTTCAAACAGCCCAAATCGCCACTCGAAGGCATCCGCCGCGCTTCGAAAATACGGCACCATCGTGGTTGAATTGCGGGGGCAAAACAGCGCGGGTAATAATGCTGTTGCCGACGGCGCGCCAGTGACGTTAGCTTCTTTCAATTTCGTAGCAAATGACAGGCGGTCGAACACCATGTTTACAAACCCGCCGCCCATGCTCAACGTGTCGAGCATATTCTTCAAAATATCTGCTCCGTCTTTCGTTATTGCGACCAGCGCCCCAGGCGCGGCCGCCAGCCATCCCATTCCCGAGGCACTCGCTGCAGACGTTACTCCCGAACTCACCGCGCTCCCTGCAGCACCGCCCATCGTACCCACCGCGCCGCCAATGTTTTTTTGCGCCGCTGCGTCTAAACTCCCGCCATACACGGTGCGTTCTTCGTTCCAGGCCTGTTGATGCACCCAGTCATGCACGCCCACCACAAACTCAGGATGCCGGTGACGCACTT
>JAOUGF010000021.1 GCA_029857925.1 Gammaproteobacteria bacterium | reverse complement strand
TGTCCGGTTCAATGTCAACGATATTCTGGGTGAATACAGTGTGGTCTACAACACCTTGTACAATGTCAAAACCGTTGATCGCGGGAGTTACCGTGATGCGATTGAAGATTCGTGGGCGTTGGCAAAATCCAAATTGGTTGAGATAAAGCATAACATCATCGTGCCAGGGGCGGCGGCGGCGGAATATATCGCGTTGAATCGTGACGGTATTGTTGGCTCGTGGCCGCCCGTGGGTGTGAGGGTAGAGAATAACCTGTGGTATGGGCTTGCGCGCGCGCAACCATCCAACGACACCCTACCCGTAGTAGGAGACCCTAGGTTCGTGGCGGCACGCAGCGCGGATTTCCACCTGACCGGGACGAGTACGGCAATAGGGAAGGCGATGGCGCCGTTGTCCTTTAGTGTGAATACTGACTTTGATATGCAGCCACGCAGCGCGCGCAAGGCGGTCGGGGCGTTCGAGGCGCCCGTTCCCTAGGCTGTATAGCAATGTATAAAAAGTGGTAAATGGCGAGGTAAATAAACGTTCTGCCCTATTCATTCTGGTATCGATTTAGGGCAAAATGGCGTCCAACGCCTACGCCAGAGCAGGATCCACATGATTGTCGTTCCAACCTATCTTGAAAAAAGCCCCATCCATGGTTTCGGGGTTTTCGCCGCTGAGTTTATTCCCAAAGGTACGAAGGTGTGGGAATTTAACCCGACGTTTGATATACGGTTTACGGAGGAAGAATTTGAGGCATTGCCGCCTTCTGTAAAGAAAGAGATTGAAATACACCTCTATCAACCGGAACAGGGCGGGTTGTTGTATTACGAATCCACGATGGGCAAATTTATGAATCATTCGCGTGAGCCTAATGTCGATTTTACCGACACCGGGTTTGGCTGGGCGACGCGTGATATCCAAGCCGGTGAAGAGCTTTCATGCGATTATCGTCACTTCATGGCGGATGTGTCGCACATCGAATATTTGTAACCTCATGCGTGTTTAATGGTTTGGGCGCGAGCGTGCGCGCCTAGGCTATCGTTGGTCCGGTAGAATTGTAAATGAACTGCAGTGTGTTGTGGCGCCCATTCATTTAGACGGGCACCTTATTCTTGGTTTCTGAAGCAATACCTACAAACTAATGTCCTCGCGTGGAATGAGAGGATAACGTCGTTACCGCGCTGTCATCAATACCACTCGTTACCGCGTTGGAGATAATATGGACTATTTGCCGACTTGGCCCTTAGAATTTAATACGTTGGTGCTCTTCGGTGTGTTATTGCTGGCAGGTGCGATTGGGGGCTATTTAGCCCATCGCAGGCCATGGTTGCCGAGTATTACGGGTTTTATGTTAGTAGGTTTCGCGCTGGGCCCGAGCGTGCTAAATATCTTGACGATAGACGCCTTGCAAAACGCGCGTATTATCATTGACGTCGCATTAGGCTTGATTTTATATCGATTAGGCACGTCGCTTGATGTGGCGTCGGTCTTGCGCAATCCCTACCTATTGACGGCGTCAATATTGGAAAGCGCATTGACGTTTTTGTTGGTGTTTTTTTTACTGCGCGCGTTTGATTTCCAGGCCAGCGAGTCGGCATTAATTGCTGCAATCTGTATTTCTTCCTCCCCCGCAGTATTGTTGCACGTGGCGCATGAAATGGGCGCACGCGGCAAGGTCACTGACTCCGCCGAGGCGATGGTGGCTTTGAATAATGTGTGGGCGTTTGTTGCCTATTCCGCAGTGCTTCCGTTCATGCATGTGGATGCGAATGCACCTTGGCATACGGTCATTTTTCAACCGCTCTATCGATTGTTGGGTTCTGTCGCGTTGGCGGCCGCCGTTGCGTGGTTATTATTGCAGCTGGCGCGGCGTTTAGATAAGGCCCACCAGTACCATCTCGCGTTAGTCATCGGCGCGATCATGTTGGCCTTGGGGCTGGCCCATACCTTCAACGTTTCGACGTTGTTTGCGTTATTAGTACTGGGCATTTTAATCCGCACGCAAGTGTCAAATGAGTCCTTCACGCGCATACATTTCGGTGAGGCATTCGAATTATTTTTTATTGTGTTATTCGTATTTGCCGGCGCGAATTTGCATATTGCGGAGTTGGTGCATATGTTGCCCGTCGCAGTCGCCTTGGTGGCGGTGCGTTCGATTGCGAAATGGTCGGGGCCGTTCGTGGTGGCGAGCGTTTTTAGATTGCCCAAACGCCAAGCGGTGTCTACGGGATTGTTATTGATCCCCATGGCCGGTTTGGCGATCGGCCTGGTGCAGGCGACAGGCGTGTTGTTCCCGGAAAATGGCGAGAAAATCGCGGCGTTGGTGTTAGGCGCGGTTGCGATATTCGAAACACTCGGCCCACCGGTGGCCGGCTGGGCCTTCCGTATAGCAGGGGAGGCGCACGCGTCGGAACTCGCGGAGGATGTCGAATCGCGCAAGGACATTGTGACGCAAGACGCAGGAAATATAGACAATGGTAGTCGCGATAAATAACGGTGTGCCTAAGGCATAAATTCGTAGTACATCTCACATTTTTCGATACGATAATGAGGGTGCACAACGTGGCGAGGGGGCGAGCATGACGATGTTTCTGGTATGGGCCTCGCTGGCTGCGTGTGTGATTGTCATTGGCATCGCGGGATTTCGCTTATCCTATTATGCGGATATCATCGCGGGCAGATTGGGATGGAGTCGTGCGTGGGGGGGTATGGTGTTGTTGGCAACGGTCACCTCGTTGCCGGAACTTGCTACCGGCATCAGCGCGGTAAGCCTGGCGGACGCGCCGAATATCGCGCTAGGCGATGTGCTGGGCAGTTGCGTATTCAACTTGGTCATTTTGGCGTTTCTGGATTTTCTGTACCGGGGCGGATCATTCTATTCTGATGCGTCGCAAGGGCACGTCTTGTCTGCCGGGCTAGGCATCATTTTAACCAGTATCGTGGGTATCAATATACTGTTGACCAAAGCCGGTATAGGTTATCAGTGGGGGCATGTAGGCGCGTACAGTGGTCTGATTCTAGGTTTTTATGCATTGTCTGCGCGCTTGGTGTTTCAATATGAACGTGCGCAGATGGTGCAATACATCCAAAAACGCGCTGAAGAAACCCCGACGTTGCCTTGGCCCCGCGCAGTGCGGGGCTATGTTCTCGTCGCTGGTGTTATTGTGATCGCGGGGCTTGCGTTGCCGTTCATCGGCAAGGCGTTGGCCGAAACGATGGGTTGGCACACGACATTTACCGGAACACTCTTTATCGCATTCGCGACCTCGGTGCCGGAATTGGCGGTAACGCTTGCGGCATTGCGGATAGGCGCGCTGGACATGGCCATTGCCAATGTATTGGGCAGCAATTTGTTTGATTTGCTGATCGTAGCCATCGACGATTTATTTTACCGTGACGGGCCATTGCTCGCGCGCGTTTCGCAATTGCACGTGATCACCGCGATGTTTGTGGTGTTGATGAACGGATTGTTCATCGTAGGTTTGGTGTATCGCGCCAAGACCAAGGTCTTCAAAGTCGCGGGCTGGGCCAGCGTGGCATTGATGACGTTGTATTTATTGAACAGTTATATCGTATATTTGCATCGCGAATAGCAGGTGCAGACGCCTAACGATGTTGGCTAAGCATTGTGCTACACCTGTTCGCGATATAGCCATTTCAATATAAACGGCGGTACCAGCGTGGTCAGCGCGATGACGAATACCAATGCGGCATATATTTCGTTGTTCAGTACGCCGCCAGCGCGTCCGAGTTCCGCAAAGATCAAACCGACCTCGCCGCGCGGCACCATCGCGGTGCCTATCACGGCGCGTGTCTTCCATGACCCGCTCACCACGAATCCTGTTGCGAATTTGCCGACGGCGGCGGCGAGTAACAATCCCGATGACAACCACCAGATGGTCGGAGAGGTCCAATCAATGTCTCTAAGATTGAGAGAAACACCGACCATAACGAAAAAAATCGGTGTGAATAAGTGCGCGATAGGCTTCATTTGTTCTTCTATACGATGCGCGAACTCGGGGTCGGCGCGCAATGCCCTACCAAATGGAAAAAAGAATCGGCGGGATAAGGCCAAACCGGCGGCGAACCCGCCCAACAATTCGGGTGCGCCCATGGCGTGGGCAAGCCAGGCGGAAAACAATACGAGCGACACGACGGTAGTCGGTATGGTGCCTGGGATTGCGCTTGCGCCATCGACTTTTTTGATGACGGTGGACACCAGTTTCGCCATCACCGGCGCCAACAAAAAGAACGTGCCGACAAACAAGGCCACGCGTGCCGCATTTGTAACGCTGACGGTGCCGGAGGTCGCGAATTCGTATAATACTGCGAGCAATATGACGCCGATAACGTCGTCGATGACCGCCGCGCCAATAACGATTTGGCCCTCGCGCGACTGGTGATGTCCGAGGTCGGTGAGCACGCGCACGGTTATGCCGATGCTGGTGGCGGTGAGCGCGCTGCCGATAAACAACGACACTAAAAATGAAAGATCGAACAAATAGAAGCTGACGAAAAATCCAAAACCCAATGGCAAGATAACGCCCAGTATCGCCACACTCGTGGATTGTAGACCGCTACGCACCAATTGCTTGAGGTCTGTTTCTAAGCCAACCTCGAATAACAATAATATAATGCCGATTTCCGCCAGCAATTTTAATAGCTGATTCGGTTCCACCACGCCGAACAGGCTGGGCCCTAACAAGATTCCGGCCAGCAGTTCTCCTATCACAGGCGGGGCGTGCAGGCGGGAGGCGAGTTCAGCGAACACGCGCGCGCTGACCAACAAGACTACGAGCGTAAAAAATATAGTGCTTACATCCACAGGTTTACGCTCCTAGTGAGTAAGGGGGGTAATAGTGTTACAGCGAAATTCGCTATTTTTGCGCGAGTTTCCCTCGCAGTTCCTTGATGACGGCATGCTCGGGGTAGTTGAGTGTAAGCACACGCAGCACATCGCTTTCCAAATCCGCCAATCCTAACGCGTGATACGCGCGCGCCATGATCGCCAAGGCATCAGGGATAGAGGGGGTGCGACGAAAATGTTCAAGGATGTATTTGCCGCGATTCGCGGCGGCGACATAGGCACCGGTCTGTAAATAAAACTCCGCGGTATACAGCTCAAACCGTGCGAGGTTATTGCGCAAATAGATGAGGCGTTGCCGGGCATCATCGGCATACGCGCTATCCGGAAAGCGCGTTAGCATTTCTTGGAAGTACTGAAATGATTTTTGCGCCGCCGCAGGATCGCGTTTAGCAGGGTCTTGTGAGGGCAGGTTGTCAAAGGCGCTGTGTCCTTGGTTAAACTTGGCCAGGCCTTTGATGTAATACGCATAATCTACGCGTGGATGGCGTGGATACATTTTGATGAAACGATCGGCCGCGCTGACCGCCGATTCGGATTCGTCGAATTTATAATAGGCGTAGGCGATGTCGATCTGTGCTTGTTGCGCATAAGGACCGAACGGGAAACGTCCTTCCAAGGACTCCAGTTTTTGGATCGCCATTTCGTAGTCACCGCTGTCGAGGGCGGATTTGGCCTCGCGGTACAGTTGCATCGCGCTGAGTTCCACACGGACGTCTTTCTTATCTCCTGTAGAACCGCAGGCAGAAAGCCCCGCAAGCAAGCAAATTACGATAAAATAGCGCCCAGCCATCATCTTAAGTCCCAATTGCGATCAGTCGCCTATTATAACGTGCTTTGGCCGTACGTGGACCTCAAATTTACCCTGGTACCCTAAATGACAGAAATTTTACTCAATGGTGCAGTGCCTGTTTCGGCCCACGGTCAACGCCTAGACCAGGTATTGGCAGCGATGTTCCCCGATTATTCGCGCAGTCGGCTGCAGCAGTGGTTGCGCGAGGGGCGCGTACGGCTGAATGGGGAGGTGCAGCAGGTAACTAAATTCAAGGTGTTAGGGGGCGAACAGGTGGAGTTGCGGGTGCCTGAGACCTTGCCGAGCAGCAATGATTGGCAACCGCAAGCGATTACGTTGGATATCGTGTATGAAGACGCCGACGTGATTATCGTTAACAAACGTGCGGGATTGGTCGTGCACCCTGCGGCGGGCAACCACGAAGGCACGCTGGTCAATGCATTGCTGGCCCACGCCCCGGAAATGGCAGGTTTACCGCGCGGAGGTCTGATCCATCGCTTGGATAAGGACACCACCGGCCTGTTGGTTGCGGCGCGCAATCTTAAGGCGCACCATAAATTGACCCGTGCATTGCAGGAGAGGGAGGTCAAGCGCATCTACTTAGCCGTGGTCAATGGCGAATTTACCGCCGGTGGCACCGTGGACGCCCCGCTTGATCGCCACCCCGTGGATCGTAAACGGCGGGCAGTGGTTATGGGCGGGCGTGAGGCCGTCACGCATTATCGTATCGAAGAACGTTTTCGTGCGCACACCTTATTGCGCTGTCAGTTAGAAACCGGGCGCACCCATCAAATACGCGTGCATATGACGCATATTCATCACCCTATTGTCGGCGATCCCGTGTATGGCGGGCGTCTACGCATCCCGCGTGGTGCGACACCCGCGCTGGTGCAATGCCTGCGCGGTTTTTCGCGTCAAGCCCTGCATGCTGCGCAGTTGGGGTTTGTACATCCTGCCACGCAAACGCCCATGGAATGGCAGGCACCCGTGCCGCAGGATATGCAAGCGCTAATTGACACCTTGCGCGAGGACACGCGTGATGCGGCGGTCTGAATCGTGGCTCGTGCCGGATTGGCCTGCCCCCGCGCGGGTGCGCGCGATCAGTACGACACGCCAGGGCGGCTTCAGCGCCGCGCCTTATGACAGTCTGAATTTTGGTGATCACGTTGGTGATACGGTGGACTGCGTACAGAAGAATCGCCAGTGGTTAATCCAGACCTTACAGTTAAAACGCACTCCGCTGTGGCTGCGGCAGGTGCATGGGACGGACATCGCCCAATATCAAGCGCATGCCGCAGGTTGTGAGGCCGATGCCGCGCTGAGTACGCACACTGCGGAGCCTTGCGTGGTGATGACGGCGGATTGCTTGCCGGTATTGTTGTGTGACCGCGCGGGCAGTGTGGTGGCCGTTGCACACGCCGGTTGGCGTGGGTTGCTAAACGGTGTCATCGAATCCACCGTCGATGCAATGCGGCGCGACGGGGCGGAAGTCTTGGCGTGGTTGGGTCCGGCGATAGGCCCGCAACATTTCGAAGTGGGCGATGAGGTATATCAGGCCTTTGTGGCGGCGCGACCCGAATCCGGCGCAGCATTTCGCGCCGGGCGCGCAGGTCATTGGTATGCGGACATTTTCGAGTTGGCACGCGAGGCCCTGCTGCGGCGAGGCGTAACGGCTGTTTATGGTGGTGGCGTGTGTACCTATGCGGACAAAGCACGCTTTTTTTCCTTTCGCCGCGATGGCGTCACCGGCCGTATGGCGAGTATGATTTGGTTGGCGGAGGACTAAACACCGCATTGCTCAGCAGAGTATCTACCTGTGGCGCTTTTAACCTTGCATAATATAAGGTGCGCAGATATCTGCACACTTCCCTGTTCAAGTGTGCAGATATCTGCACAACCCAAACGTGTTTTTAGCATTGATCCAGAAGTCAAATTGACTTTAACTGTTTGAATATATTTATGAAAATTGCGTGCATAGGGAATTGGCACGCTCCCTGCTGATAGGCAGCCCGTAATGATGCGTGGCAGGTGCCGCGCTCACACAACATCCACTTATTCAACAAGGAGCACGACTATGCCTATACCCGCCTATATGACCATCGAAGGTGAAAACCAAGGTCTGATAACCGAAGGCTGCCTGACCGAAGAAAGCGTTGGTAATTCGTTTATCGAAGGCCATGAAGACGAATTTTTAGTGCAGGCGTTTAATCAAGAGATCACCATCCCGCGCGACCCGCAACACGGTCAACCGACCGGACACCGCGTGCACGGTCCGATCACCGTCACCAAGGTGTTCGACAAGAGCTCGCCGTTGTTGGCGCAGGCGATGTGCTCGGGCGAGCGTTTGAGCACCTGCGAGATCAAATGGTATCGCACGGACAACACCGGCACGCAAGAGCATTATTACACGATAGAATTGGAAGACGCGGTGGTGGTAGGGATCAAGACCTGGATGCCGAACTGCTTGGATCCGTCGCAGAAGCATTTCACGCACATGGAAGACATTTCGATTTCCTACCGTTCGATCACGTGGACACACGAAGTCGCCGGCACGGAAGCGAATGACGACTGGCGCGTAGCCAGGGAATAATTCGAGCCATATCGCTTAGATCGCCCACTGGCGTCGTCGGTGGGCGACATTTTGGCTGGTCAGAAAGTGAAAATATAAAGTGTGAATACCAGGTGTATCATGAATTCAGAGGAGGGTGGCGATGACAATAGCGGAATATTCACTAGGACCGCCCATGCGTCCTCCTATTCACCACGATAATGGATTTTTAGACAAACTTCCAGCGCGCTCGCCCACTGCGTCAGACTACCGGACACTTGGGAGTTGGATAGGCCTGCTTGAAACGGGCGAGGCCGGTCAAGGCGTGCCCTTTCTTCCGCACAACGACATCCCGGATGGTTTGGCGGCGTACCGACATTTTTTATTCGGAAATGGGATGGATAGACAATTTTCCTACGAGCGTTACATAGCGAATGACCCCAGTGGTTCGATCACGTTGGAAAACGCTATTGCAGACGCACAAGAAGGCGCGTTGTGGTTATATCTGGAAAATTATGGTAGCGGCGACGCCCTTTTCTACATGACCGGTAGCGCCATTCCGGTGGGTAGTGGCGATAAAAAATTTTCCGTTCGATTTCCGTATCCACTGACAGAAAATTGGCAAAAAGCCATCGGCTTCCACGTGATATGGATAAGCGCCAGTGTGGTGGCCAAATCATCCGGCAACGACATTTTGTTTACCATGGATTTTACGTTACATGCCGAGGATAGATTCAATTTCAATCCTGGCGCCACAGATATTGCCACCGGTATTCCGGATTCCGCCAATGGCATTTTTGAGGTGACAGGACTTGCGCACCAATATATGAACTATTCGATCTTGAAAAGAAAGGTATCCTGGCAGAATGACGTTACCTCATCCCCTAACGCAGCGGAGAGTGTTTCTCGATCTAGAGACCGTCAACCTCAAGACAATCGTCGCATACGGAACCGTCGATGAATAATTCATTGAAAAAATCCCTATATTCGCTTATGTGTATAATGTCGCTGGGGGCCGCTATTGTTGCGTGTGAAGACCGCCTATCCGCGAGGAACAATGACATGACCATCGAAATCAACACCGACATCGCCTTGCTCTCTAAGTTCATACATCTGCCAATGACGCCAAAAAACGCATGGTGGTTCACAAAGGAGACAGGCGAGCCTGGATTAGTCGGTCCTCAGGATTGGCGTTTGGTGGCGGTCTTAGAATTCGATAGCGCTGCGCTGAAAAAATTGATTTCTAATGCTGACATTAATGATCGCACGTCGGCCGACATGGCGTACTTGTCCCCCGAATCACGACGTTTGGTAGCGCCTCATGGCACAGTTGCAGGTCCGTGGTACAATCCCAGTGTGTTTGAGCGTAGTCCGTTACTCCAAGGTTCGTTCGCGAAAATCGACGACAGTAAGATTTTTTTATCTTTATCTACGATGTGAATTTATGACAGGGATTGATTAATATACCTCAACGCGCGTAATAACAGGTGACCTATGGGTACAATGGAAAGCATTACGACAAATACAGCACGGATGACATTAACGGTGAACGGCGACGCAGTGCTGTTTCGCGTTATCCACGCCGCCACCTCCGAAGGCGTATCCAGGCCGTTTGTATCGAAGGTGATCGCCATGTGTCTAGACGATCGATTGGATTTTTCCACGGTCATCGGGAAAAACGCGACGCTCGCCTATTTGAACGCCAATGGCGATGTGGAACGGTTGGTGAGCGGTTTGGTCACCACCATACAACAGGGTGCAACAGAAGGTCGATTTACGCAGTATTCGTTGTCCATATACCCGCCGCTGCAATTGTTGGCGTCCCGCTATGACAGCCGCATCTTTCAAGAAAAGACGGTGCCCGATATCATCGGTGACGTACTAAAAAAGGCGGGGATACTAAGTGATCAATTTTCGTTTAATCTGAACGGAAAATTCAAAGCGCGCGACTATTGCGTCCAATATAATGAATCAGACCTTAACTTTATTAGCCGGTTAATGGAAGAAGAAGGCATCTATTATTACTTTGAGCACACCGATTCAGGCCATGTTATGTCCATCGTGGACGATGCGATGGCCCACAATAAGATTCCTAAAAATCCCGAAATCCCGTTCTATGCCGGCGGGCAGATTGCGCATAAAGGGAGCGGTATCACGGCGTTCCGTTATGCTGAAAATATACACGGCGTAAATATTACGTTGCGTGATTTTAATTATGAACGCCCGAATGCCGATTTGACAGCGACAAAATCCAACGGCGAACACCCGGTGTACGATATGTATGTCTATCCCGGAGGCTACAGCTCATTGGAAGAAGGCACACGCTACGCGACGCTGTTGCATGATCGCATAAAATATCAAAAAATCGCCTGCAATGGCGGCGCGGATGACATGCGCCTGGCGCCTGGTTTTATCTTCAAGTTTACCGGGCACCCGCGTTATAACGGCGAGTATTTAATCCTGTCAGTCAAAGATGAGGTGACTCAGCCGCAAGTGTTGGAAGAAGGCGGTAGCGGTGAATTCCGATTTTCGAGCACCTTTACCTGCATACCCAGCGACGTCACTTTCCGCCCGCCTGCGCCTGGTTTCGATCTTGCGCGCAGACCTACAATTGAGAGCATCCAAACCGCGATTGTTGTCGGCCCTGAAGGGGAGGAGATTTATACCGACAATCTCGGCCGCGTTAAAGTGCAATTTCACTGGGACCGCGTCGGTACGCGCAACGAAAAAAGTTCGTGCTGGGTGCGGGTTTCGCAATTGTGGGCCGGGGAGGGGTGGGGCGCCATGTTTATTCCTCGCATCGGCCAAGAAGTCATTGTGAGTTTTGTTGATGGTGATCCTGACCGTCCGTTGATCACTGGCCGCGTATATCACGGCGATAATCTGCCGCCCTATCCCTTGCCCAAGAACAAAAACAAAAGCGCGATACGTAGCGATACCACACCCGGTGGAGGCACCTATAATGAATTAATGATGGACGACACCAAAGATAAAACACGCGTGCATTTGACCAACGCGTACGGCCACAAATTGACGCAAGATGAAGAATTGCAGCATTTTACGCTCGAAACGCGCGACAATAATCGCATAAAAATGGATGACAAGGAGCAGTTCATCGAGGTAACAACGACTAACGGCCACAAAATCCGTTTGGACGATAAAAATAAACAAATCGCGGTCACCAGTACGGATGGCTATACGATAGTGCTGAATGACAAAGAAGAACAAATGCAGGCCAAAACAAAAAATGGCCACATCATGACGTTCGATGACAAAAATAAACGCGTAGAATTGACTAGCACCAGCGGTCACACGTTGATTCTGGACGATGACAAAAAGAACATGGGCATGACCTCATCGCGCGGCCACAAAGTGGTAATCGACGACGACAAGGGTATGATCAACTTGGAAGACAGTAACGGCATGCACCGCGTAAAAATCGACATCAACGGAAGTAAAATTCAGATCGGCACCGATAGCGGCGCAATAGAGCTTAGTGCCAGCGCGGGTAACATAGATTTGAAAGGCATGAACATTAATATAGAAGCGCAAATGGAATTAAAACTTAAAGGCTTGAATATCACGTCCGAGGCGGGGCTTAATCAGCAAGTCAAGGGCACCATGGTGACAGTCGAAGCGGGGGGTCCGAATACCATCAAGGGCACACCGGTGATGATTAACTAGCGGAGACGTACAATGGGCAAGCCTGCAGCACGTATGGGAGATTCTACAGCGCACGGGGGAGTGGTGACGGTCGGTTGTCCCACGGTACTGATCGGCGGACAACCTGCCGCGCGTATCGGTGACATGCACATGTGCCCAATGTTGAACCCCGGCACCCCTCCACCGCCTCATGTCGGCGGCGCGATTTCTTTGGGCAGTCCAATGGTGTTGATCGGCGGTATGCCCGCTGCGCGCATGGGCGACATGGCGATATGCATGGGGCCACCGGACACCATTGTCGGCGGATGTGCGACTGTGTTGATCGGTGAAGGGCCGGGCAGCGGCGGAGGTGGGGGCG
>JAOUGF010000020.1 GCA_029857925.1 Gammaproteobacteria bacterium | reverse complement strand
CTAGCCAGCCGATCAACATATCGGCTGGATAGGCAGCATACACCCGGCGGTCAGCGAGCAATTAGGCCTAGATGCGGTTGTGATGTTCGAGATCGCGGTCGAAGGCTTGCAACGAGGAGGGGTGCCTCGGGGTAAATCGCCGTCAAAATTTCCTTCCATACGTCGTGATTTGGCGTTCGTAGTAGAACAAACGGTGGGTGTTGAACAATTAACCACCCAGGCACGAAATGTGGCGGGGAATTTGCTAGCGGATTTGCATATCTTTGATATCTATAGCGGTAAAGGTGTCGCTGCGCAGCACAAAAGCGTGGCGTTGGCGTTAACCCTGCAAGATATTGAGAAGACGTTGACCGACGCCGAGGTCGAGGCAGTGGTGCAACGGGTGGTGCAAACATTGAAAGTCAATTTCAACGCGACCTTGAGAGAGTGACCCTATGGCGCTAACTAAGGCGGAAATGGCAGATCGCCTATTCGATGAATTAGGTATCAATAAGCGAGAGGCCAAAGAACTGGTGGATCAATTTTTTGATGAAATCCGTGCCAATCTGGAGGCAGGGGTAGACGTCAAATTGTCCGGGTTTGGAAATTTTATGTTGCGCGATAAAAGCCAACGGCCCGGTCGTAACCCAAAAACGGGTGAGGAGATCCCTATCACAGCCCGGCGCGTGGTCACCTTTCGCCCCGGTCAGAAACTGAAGGCACGTGTGGAGGCCTATGCCGGTGCGGAGCCTGAACAAGCGCGCGAAGATTTCCCCTGAACTACCTGATATACCCTCAAAACGCTATTTCACGATCGGCGAAGTGAGTGGCTTGTGCGATGTCGCGCCGCATATATTGCGCTATTGGGAACAGGAGTTTCCGCCGCTGAAACCGTCAAAACGGCGGGGGAACCGACGCTACTACCAGCGCCAAGATGTGGTGCTGGTGCGTACCATACGCAGCCTCTTGTACGATGAGGGTTATACCATTAGCGGCGCGCGCCAACGCTTGGGCACAGGTGTTCCAGACCCGATTAGCCGCGCGGTGAACCTGCGCGATGTGCGTCTGGAATTGGAGCAAGTCCTGGATTTATTGGAATAAGTCTCCAACGTCAAAGATTATATGCTAAATTTCCTCCGCCAAGCTTTTGTAACGCTGCGATTTCAGGTATGATGCCCGTCTTTCCTGCTAGACTCGGGGCGTAGCGCAGCCTGGTAGCGCACCTGAATGGGGTTCAGGTGGTCGGAGGTTCAAATCCTCTCGCCCCGACCAATTTCTAAAACTTCTTGACGAAGGATGCTGTATCCACCAACGTTGGTGCAACCGGTTGTCCTAGAAAAAACCCTTGCACTAAATCGCATCCTAAGTCCCGCAGTGCCATTAACGTCTCTTCGTCTTCCACACCTTCCGCGACCACACGCAAGCCAAGATTGTGCGCAAGATTAATAATCGCCGGTACGATCGTCGCGTCATCTTTATTGTTGATAAGGTCTTTGATGAAAGAACGATCAATCTTCAATTCCTGCACCGGCAAGTTTTTTAAATAGGTCAGCGAAGAATAACCCGTACCGAAATCGTCTATCGCCGCATTGACGGCGAATTTACGAAACATTTGCAATGCGTGCAATACATGGCGAGGATCGCTGAGTATACTGCTCTCGGTAATCTCTACGATCAACGAACGAGGGGCGACGGACCATTTGTGGAGTAATTTTTCGAGTTGCGCAGGAAAGTCCTGGTCTTGCAGATTGCGCATCGATAGGTTGACGGACATGGTGACATCCATGCCCGCGTCGCGCCAAACTTTCAGTTGCGACAACGCGCAGTCCAAAATATGATAGCTAAAGGAGCGCATCAGCCCCATTTGTTCGGCGATCGGCACAAAATGATCCGGTGAGATATCACCCAATTGCGGGTGCGGCCAACGTGCCAGTGCTTCATAGCCGCGCACTTGCCCTGTGCGTAAATCCACAATAGGTTGGTAATTTAAAATGATTTGTTCCAGTTCTATTGCCTGGCGCAATTCGCCCATCAACGCCAAACGATCACGACTGTGTGTGTCAATTCCGGGGCGGTACACACAATAGCCGATTTTATTTTCCTTGGCTTGGTACATTGCGATATCCGCATTCTTCAATAGACCTGCTACGCTGGTTCCACCATCCGGATAACATGCGATGCCCAGACTTGCGGCGATGGTGACGGTGAGGCCGCTGATAGGCGCCGGTTCTTGAATTAAAACACCCAATCGTTCCGCGATCGACATCGCATCAGTGGCCGTTATATTAGGCAGTATCATCGCGAACTCATCACCGCCCAGGCGACCCACCGTATCATTGCGATGCAGATTTGCGCTGAGACGGTGGCTGATGATTTTCAGTAATTCATCTCCGGCGTCGTGCCCCAACGTATCATTGATTTCTTTGAAACGGTCCAAGTCCATGATGATGACGGAAAACGGCGTACCCTGGTGTTGCGCGGTTTTTAACGCGAGCTCCAGGCGATCGCTGATTAAACTGCGGTTGGGCAAGCCGGTTAACGCGTCATAAAGCGCGAGTTTTTCCAGTTGTCGATTGACCTCTTCTATCGCGCGAGTGCGCTCCTCTACGCGTATTTCTAAAGTGTGATTGAGTTCCCTCAACTCGTCGATCGCGGCGACGCGCGCGAAATCGCTGCGACGCAGATTTTCCGTCATTTCATTGAAAGAGTTTGCAAGCATCCCAAGTTCATCCGGCGATGTGACGGGAATTGCAGAACTCAAATCGCCCGCAGCGACGCGTCGCGCACCCGTCATCAATGACTTTGTCGGATGCAGTACGTAGCGGCGGAACGCGAAAAAGGTGCTTAAACTCAGTAACGCGATCATCAGCGTTCCGCCCAACGCATTCCAGACGAATACATGTAACATATCCTCATCTATGCGTTTACGCGTGGCGCCTATCAATACCTTGCCGATTTCCTCGCGGCTGAACAGAATAGGGGCCTGTACCGCGATAATATCAGGTTGACGTTCAATATAACGTATCACTTGCACAGCATCTTGTACGCCAACATTTGCGATCGCGGCGGACACATAGTCGTCTTGTTTGTTCAAGTAAGAGGTGAGCGGTTCACCGCGTTTACCCAGGATGATGGCGTATACGAGGTCGGATTCCCGGCTTAGTTCACGCGCATAAATATGCAGCGTGCTGAAATCATGCGAGAAAATGCGATCAGGACTCACCGCCGACACAAAACGCGCCAAGGTTTCGGCCTTGCCGCGCAGGTAAGTGATATGGGTTTTATGATAGGTGTAATATGAAAACCAGGCCATCGCGAAGATAGTTGCTGCGGTCAATCCCGCTGTCACCAAAATAAACTTGTTCGCCAGGCTATGTCGCCATCGCCTGCCAAGGGGTATATCTTTGATAGTGAGCTCGAATTTACCGGCCAGAAGTCACCTGCTCTAAGATGCGCCGAACGACGTCATAATCGCTATCCTTAGCAGGTACTATATTGGTTAGATTGGCGGTCTTAAGTATAGCGTCACCGTCAGGCGCTTTCTTTAATCTAATAAGCGCGGTGCGTATTTTTTCTTGCATCGTTGTTGAAAGTTTTGGGCTGACGGCCCAAGGTAAATGCGGAACCGCATCGCCTGTGCCTATGAGTCGTAATTGGTTGACATCGATCTTTTCTTTCAACCAAGGCATTTCCATAAGGTGGTCACCCGTGCCGCCCGCGTCCGCATGACGATAAAACACCGCGAGAGGTACATTGGAGGGTGTGACCGCGAATTCCTCTTTGTAATCTTTGGCCGTCAGGCCGGAGTTGCGTAACAAATAAGTCGGCAAGATATACGCGGCAAAGGCCTCGCGATCACCGAAAATAATGGTGGTGCCGCGTAGATCGGCAAACGTGTTGATGCTGGAATCTTTGCGTACAACGATAGTGCTGCGTATATTGGCGCGATGCGCCTCCTCATTCATCGCCACCACGGTATATCCTTGAAGTTTGTGAGCACGCACATACTGCATCTGATTGAAATGTACAATATCGAAACGCTTGTTTTCAATGGCCTTTGCAAATTCCGGAAATGTGGGCGAAGTTTCTAGTTTTACAGATAGACCCAATTCGCGGGACAAATAGGCCGCCAGCGGCTGGAACATCTCAACCATCTCGCTCGGGTTGCGGCGTGGCAACAGACCCAGCACTAGCGCATCGTCCGTCGCCGCATTAACCGGGACGGATGTGATGGTAAGTACAAGTGCCAGTGAATAATTTAACGCGCTGAGTAGACCGCGAACCATGGACATTCCATCATCCTCAAGTGAAAAAATATAGAAACAAAAAATAATGTATAAGATTGATATATACGCCTGTACCATCGAAGTCAAGAACATATTCGCTAATAATATCAGAAGAATGCGCAAATTCTTGAGGAGAATTTACGCGCAAAAAATCGAGGTACAAAAAAGCATTTTGTGGGTGATTTCTAGGCGCGATGAGGCGTCACTTGCCATTAGTCTTAAAGGTAAAATGGTTTTTGTAGGTAACCTCCTGTCGTGTCGCAACCAACGCGCACGCGCGCAATGCAATGGGTTTGTGCTTGAACCTAGAAACGGCGGTTGACCGCTACTTCTACATCTAACGATTTGAAACAAATAAGATATTCGTAAATTTTGCAACCACCCAAAGGGTGAGAGCGCTATGCCGTAGATTGCACGCTTTACCGCACGCGAAAGCGCACACTCCACGGCATCCAACCACCATTTCTAGGTTGAACAAGTTAATTCAATTGGAGTCCTTTGTGCATTATGACTGCACCTGCATACAGAAATAGGCGGCTATGAATCTTATATTTAGGATGTTACGGGTTTTTACGTTGGCGTGGCTGCGTGGCCGTTTGACACCGACGGAAACTTCCGTTGTCAGTTTTCGTGTATTACCCAATGATCTGGATGTATTTATGCACATGAACAATGGGCGCTATCCGACCATGATGGATCTCGGGCGATTAGACCTCATTACGCGCATTGGAATGTCAACCTTTATGTTCCAGCGCCGTTGGTATCCTATCGTCGCGGCGTTACATCTCCGATTCAGGCGCCCCTTGTACCTGTTCCAACGTTATACACTGCAAAGCCGCATACGTTATTGGGACGAAAAATGGTTTTACATAGAGCAACAATTTATACGTGGAGAGGATGTCGTCGCGGTGGGTTGGATTAAGGGATTGATACGCGGGCCCGAAGGCAATATCCCCACTGCGGTCGTTTTACAGGCGGTTGGAAGTCCAATGGAGTCACCGCCGCCGCCGACATTTGTGACGGGCTGGCAAACGTTGGAGCAGGTGAAATAACGGCTAATAATTCGGCCGCACGGCGCCACGCCAAGGTTGCAGTTCGCGGTTGCGGGTGATTGCCTTGGGCAGGGGTTTCATCAAGCGTACACGATTCAACGCGGGATTTACGGTTTTATCCGGCAACGTCTGTAAATAAAAAGCGACGATGTCGGTTGCATCAAGTGCTGAACCATTTTGGTCTTTCAGAACACGAATATTGGTCGCGGTCGTGCGATTGATCTTGTTGGCGTCATCAATGTACCAGTATCCGGCAACCTGATATTCGCGCGGCGGATCGATGAGCTCGTCGTTGATGCGCAGGTTGCTGACCCTAAATCCGTACTCATTACCAGGGTCTACACTATATGTAATTCCGGCGTAGGCGTTGACCCAACCGCCCCCCCAATAACCCACCCACCCGGACAACGCGCTGTCTAGAGATTTTTCTATCTGCCAGCGCAACTGATCGCCTGTCATTTTGCCGCACGCGATTTGCGGCCCGATCGGGATAAAGTGAAAGATATCTTCGAGTTTGATCGGGCCAGGCGCGATATGCGTGCCGTATCGAAAACCCCGGATGACGCCGACATCTGCATTGCAACTCGCTCTAAAGGCGTCAGCAAGAAAATCATGTGAAGAACCTTCGATCACTGCGGGCATGCGTTTGCGATCTGAAAAATTCGCACGATGCAGCGCGATACGGGTATGGCCGATGACAGTATCTAGCGGGGTCCGCAACACCGTGCCGTTGATTGGATTGACATGCGGGAGAAATTCAGGACCCTTCACAAAAGTGGCGCGTATCGCGTGAATTTTCTTTTCGGTTGCGGTATCCGGGCGAAGGTCGCGGGTGTTTATGGAATGAGGGTTCCAGCGATAGTTGACCAGCTTGCGATCCTTTATCGTAACATTCAGCTCACCCACCATCGTGCCGTCTTGGCCTTCTTCCACGAGCAAGGTACCGGATTTTGCGCGCAAAATTTCCCGCGTTTCTTCGTGCATGTCTGAAGATAAAACAATGTCCACGCCGGGATTGCGTTCCACTAAGTCCAGGTTCGCGGCAAGCCCGCGCTCGGAAATCAATACCAATAGATCAATCTTTTCATGTTTGCGTAACAACGTGATGGATTCGCGGAGTTCTTCTTCACCCGGACTCAAATAAAAACCATCAGTTACCCGTGTGCTCACCGCTTGCGGTCCGCGATCGGCAGTCAATCCGAGGATACCGACTTTTACGCCGCCGACATTTTTAATTAAATAGGGGGACACAACGCGTTGCCCCGCGAATTTCGCATAGGGGGTTTCAGGGTATTCATACAAGGTGACGTAGTAGAGATTCGCGGCGAGCACGGGCCAACGGGCGCGTGGTCGAGCGCCCGCGAATAATTCCCGAAAGCGTTCGGTGCCATACACGAAATCCCAATTTCCGGGAACGAATGCGTCGATATGCCATTCATTGAGTATGTCGACCATCGCGTCGCCACGGGTATATAAGGCCTCGGCCGATCCTTGTATCGTATCCCCCGTATTGATCAGCAAGTTATTGGGGTGGGTTTTTCTGATATTTTTGATTTGCGCGTATACGTAGGCGAGCCCGCCTACCGATAGGCCGCGGGTAGGGCTGCCGTCACGCTGATCCGGTCGGGGGACCAAATGCCCGTGCAGGTCGCCGATGTGGATCAGTGTAATCTCGCCATTACCAGCATATCCGGATCTGAAAAAGCAAACGGATAAACAAAAAATAAATAAAAAAGTACAGCGCTTTGACATCGAAGTTCTCGCTTGTTAGGGTCGGATATAGACCCAACCTTGGCTGGCCTTTTCGACGATCTCAGCGACACCCGAGGGGACGTAACGCACCTCCCGCAGCATATCCGTTGGCTTCAACCTGGCCGTATGCAACGCGTTTTCGCATGCGACAATACGCACACCGCTGTAGGTGGCTTCTTTGACCTTCTCCGCCAGCGGTGTCGGCGTGTAATATTTTAAGGTTTGTATGCCCCCGCCGAATACGACGATTTCAATCTCGATATTCTCAGGGCCGAACGCGTTCTGGGCGTTTTTTGCGTTGTTCAACGCCAAATTGAGTTTGTCCACGCTGTCTTCGCTGATTTGCAATAACAACTTGTAGTGCGGCGCTTCTGCCGCCAATGCATCGCCGAGCAATATACCGCAGATAAAAAAAACGCTCCAAATCTTTTTCATATATCGCTCCATCTATCCGGCTTTGGAATAGAAAATATTTTCATCACCCAGCGCGGTGCGTAGACCGCTTTCAAGTATAAGATTATCAAGATTATGATTGCGTAACCACAAAATCATCCGTCCGCCTTTATTTTTGCGCCGCGCGGCTTCGCGCGCCAAAAATTCAGCGGTAGTGGCATCTAGATGCTCGATGTGTTCACCGGAAAGCACCAATATTTCACGGAAGTGATCTTGTTTGCCCACGTCACCGATGACCCGTTCCAGGGCCGGAAGTGAACCGAAAAACAGGCTGCCGGAAATCTGCAATACCGTTCCCGATTCCACCTCAGCGGGCAGGTATTGCCGGGCATCATCACCGACGAGGATTTCAATTTCCGGTTTGGATGTCGCACGCAGGTAAATAATTATAGATAATGCGATACCAAGGAATACACCCTGGTCCAGGCCGCCAAAGAGGGTGGTTAAGGAAGTCAGCACAAATACCACGCGTGAATCTCCCCGCACCCTGAGAATATGCATGATGTCGCTGGGTTTAACCAGGCCCATGCCGACCAAGATTAAAACGCCGGCCATCACCGCGACCGGCAGCTGGCGTACCAAAGGCGCGGCAAAGACCACCAGTGCCGCAAGCGCAAACGCAGAAACGATCGCCGACAGGGGTGTACGCGCGCCGCTTTCGATGTTGGATGCGCTACGATTAAATGATCCGCAACTGGGGAAGCAAGACAAAAAACTGCCTGCAAGATTGGAAAGTCCCTGACCGATAACTTCTTGGTTTATGTTTATCGCCTGCCCAGAACGCACCGCCATTGCGCGCGCAATCACTGCGGATTGCATCAGGCCTAGAAACGCCACCAAAAAAGCGCCCGACAACAGTCCTTCTCTCGCCTCGGAAAAATGTTGTACGCTGAAATCCGGCGCGGAAAAAGGGAATGCGGACAGCGAAAGTGTACCCAGTTTGTCAATCCGTGTATTCGCGGAGCCGAACAATAAATCCAGCAACAGCGCTAGCAATGTGCCGACCACCACCGAAATGATGAGGTGGGGCCAGTTCTTGCGATAGTGCTTGATGAGCATTCCCGTCACTAACGTCGATACGCCGACAGCGAGGGCATACGGATTGACGAAATGAAAGTTATAAATCGCTTGCAAAAATGCATCCTCGATCGGAAGCCCGTTGTTGACAATAAGGCCACCCAGATTACCGATCTGTTGCAGTATGATAATAATGCCTACACACGTGACTAGCGCTACCATTACAGTATGCGAAAAGTAATTAAAAATCACGCCTAGCCGCAATAGCCCAAATGTTAATTGAATGAGCGCCGCGAGGAAGGTTAACGTAATCGCATATTGCACCCAATCGGGTGTCTGTTGGCTTGCATAGGGCGCTAGAGAAAAAGAAATTAAGATACACAGCGCGGTGTTGGGGCCGGACATCGCGTGCCAAGATGAGCCGAACAGTGCCGCGACAATGACCGGAAATATCGATGTATACAATCCATATTCAGGTGGCATGCCCGCCAATACCGCTAGCGCGATGGCTTGGGGCAGACTGAGTAGGCCTGCGGTAATCCCTGCAAGGATGTCTATACGCAGTGTAGTCGCGTCCAGCATGCCTTTCCATGCGAGAAACGGAAACAATTTGCCTATCGCAGGATGTTTCAAAAGGTTTACCGCCATTATGGCGCACCGGTGCGTGGGAGTAAGAAATCCAAGATATAACCAACGCGGGGATCTTTAGGTCGGTCTTGAATCCATATATACGCGGCGACGTCCAGGGCCTCTTGATCGGAAATCGTAAACCCTTGTCCCAAAGGCATGTTCGCTTTTATATATTGCGCCGCAGTGCGTACACGAAATATCCCTGCGCCTTTATTAAACGAGTCCGGGCCCCATAATGGGGGAAACGCATATTGGGTGCCATCCGCAGTTTTTTTTCCCAATCCGAGTTCGCCATGACACATTGCACAGCGCGTGGTATAGACGATTTCACCACGTTGCGGCGAGGGGTCTTCCGTGCGCATTAAGCCGGGCAGTGATCGTCCGGGCAATTCCACGCCGATCGGAGCGCCGCGTGAAAGCCAATGTGAATACGCGACGAGCGCCTGCATTTCAGGTGAATCAACAGAAGGGGGTATACCGTTCAGGCTGAAACGAAAACAATCCTGTATACGTTGTTCATAAGTCACGACGGAGCGCGTCTTGTTTCTAAACATTGGGTACATGCCGAACGCGCCCCAAATCGGCATAGCATACGGCTTACGGCCTTCCTGCAGGTGGCAGGACTGACAGTTGAGTGCGTTACCTACATATCGGCCGGCGGAGATTTGTGTGTTCACGAAAATTTCGCGCCCCATGCGCACCATATCGCCGTATTTGTCGTTCGGAATATCGGCGACATTCGGCGGTACGAAAAATTCGCCTGGGCTTGCGACATGCACTTCGGTTAATTTGGTGGGCAGGCTGAGCTGCGGTTTTACGAGGGTCGGACGTACTTCCAAACTGTCGAGTTCGCCGCCCAGTTTTTCGGCCTTGGCGACGTGCAATGTGCAGAGTATTGAAACGGCCGACAATATAACGGACTTTGAAAATGAATTCACGGTGACGATACCCCTCCCGTGGATGAAACAGCGATGTTTGCAAAATAGGCCGCGACATTTATTTTGTCGCCATCGGTCAATTGCTCTGCGATGTTGCGCATTAATGCCATTTGATCGTTATCGCGTGCGCCGGTTTGCCATTGGTTAAGTTGTTGGACGATATATTCCGGCGCTTGGCCCGCGATAGGGGGGAAATGGTTGCCGTATCCTTTGCCATCGGCGCCGTGGCACGAAGCACACGCGGGGATGCCGTATTCAGGTTTGCCGCGTAACGCGAGATCTTCACCCCGCGCCAAGGTTTCCGGGTCACTTGGAATGGCAGTAAAATTATAACCGAGCGAACTGAAATAAAACGCTACCGCTTTAACTTCTTGGGCATTTAACGTAGCGGAAATCGCATTCATGGCATCCACACGCCGTACGCCGGGTGTCAACGCCGTTAGATCGACTTGTATCTTCGGTGTCTTATTGTAATCATGCGCGATGGGATCCAGTGTCACACCGGCTTTTAGCGGATTGCGGGCGAAATCATGCAGTTGTTTTTCCAAATAGCCTGCGGGCATGCCCGCAAGTCTGGGCGCCCCCATCGCGCGATTTCCTTCACCATTGCCGCCATGACATTGAACGCACGCAGGTTGGCCGTCACGGCCGTTTTCGGCTATCGTCTTACCGGTGTGTAATAGTGCAAATGTTGTGGTGTCATTTGCGCGACTTGTAAGCCAAAAGATGACACCGAAAATCACGCCGGCCGCAATCAACGCAGCGGCTGTGAATAGGACAGGTTTGCTGGGCATTGCTAAATATCTCATTTTTTGGTCCCCTTGAGGGCGTATCAAAAGATTTTAATTATTAATTGTTTCCTACCAGTGAATAGCAGGCTTGTCGATTACGGCGTATGCCTGCATTCTATACTCGTATGCTATTCGGTACCGCCTTCCGTGCTTGGTCAGGTGGGTGCGTAAATGTTGGAACATCGTCCCGCCTGTTGAGTGTACCTCAGAAGCCCGCTGCAATCTATTGAAAAAGTAATCTATACAATGACTTGTCGTCAATTCCATACAATTCGAAGCTGACCTAGCTGACTTCTGATGCGCGATTGTGAAGTGTCCAGCTTAAATATCCCTTGACGGTAAAGTGGAAAATAAACTAACATTATTCCAACGAGTATTGGAATAAAGAAAAAGGCCTTATTACAGATGAAAACACGGCAAATAAAAGATCATCTTTACGCACAAGTGGCGCGCATAGGCAAGGCGATGGCAAGTCCTAAACGGCTTGAATTGCTGGAGATGCTTTGCCAAGGCGAATTCAGTGTAGAACACTTGGCGGCGCAAACTTCTATGTCTGTGCGGTTGGTGAGCGCTCACTTGAAGGAATTGAAAATGGCGCAATTGGTGCGTACTCGTCGTGCAGGCACCTATATCTATTACCGTCTCGCCGATACCGGTGTCGCCGACCTGTGGGTTGCATTGCGGGTCGCCGCCGAAGGGCATTTGAGCGAATTACGCGAGGCGAAGACGGGCTTGGTAGATCGCGGGGAAGAGATCGCCGCGCTAGACGGCGCGCAGTTAATGTCGTGGGCCAAGCTCGGGAAGGTCATTGTGTTAGATGTGCGACCGCAACCGGAATATGCAGCAGGCCATCTGCCTTATGCACGTTCACTACCGCTGGACGATATAAAAAGGGGCAGCGTGGCGTTACCCAAAAACCGTCCTATCGTCACTTATTGTCGCGGCCCGTTTTGTTTAATGGCGAAGGAGGCCGTGGGCGTATTGACACGCGGTGGTTATCGCGCGTCACGTTTCGAATCGGGCGTCGCGGAATGGCGTAGCCAGGGGTTGCCGGTGGTAAAGGATTGAAGTTGGTTTTTTCAACGCGAGGTAGATATGTTTTTTAAACAATTGGCGGCGCAAGATGCGACATTGTCTTATTTTTTCGGGTGCGGGGGTAATGGTAAGGCGGTGGCCGTAGATGTGGTGGCAGGCGACGAACAGTGGTTTATCGATCAAGCGCGCGCCGCAAACGTTTCGATAACGCATGTCATCGATACGCATGTGCATGCCGATCATTATTCGGGTGGAAGAAAACTCGCGGAATTGAGCGGCGCACACTATTGTCTGCATGAGAGCGACATCAATAAAGTCAATTATACTTTTCTCG
>JAOUGF010000427.1 GCA_029857925.1 Gammaproteobacteria bacterium | reverse complement strand
GCCTTTGCGTGCGATTCGCGAGGTAACGACCTCTACGGGCCAGCCGCTACAGCGTTATACTCTGACAGTGGAACAAGCGGTATCGCCGACGTCGGTATATTTGCTGACCCGCGCGATGCAAAATATTCCGCGCATTGGCACTGCGAAGAGCTTGTACAATATGGTGCCGGAGAGCCTGCACGTCGCGGGCAAGACGGGCACCACCGATGACTTGCGTGACAGTTGGTTTGCGGGTTACACCGGTGAAAAGGTCATTGTGACGTGGCTAGGTTCCGATGACAATCGTTCTACAGGCTTTACAGGCGCCTCAGGCGCATTGCAGATTTGGGGGCACACGTTGGCGGCATTGGGGGGCTATCCATTGGAATTGACGGCACCACCCGACGTATCAGAAGTCGCAATAGACCCAGTGTCTGGCCTGAAAGGTGAGGGCTGCCCTGGCGCGGTGATGATCCCCTTTGTCTCCGGAACCGTGCCTGCTGGTGACGCGCCGTGTGCAAAGGGCTTGTTAGAACGTGCGGTCAGCAATACCGTTGATTGGATTAAAGAGACCGTGCAGACGCAATGAGGCAGGGGGTCGGAATAACCTTTGTTATTTTGGGTGCGCTAGTCATTATTAGTGGTTGCGCGACGCAAGCCGGTCGTTCCGCTCCTATCCGTAATATGAAGATCGTCCCACTAGACGAACAATCCAACGTGGGGGGCAACCCCGATGACGCGACGTTGGAGAACTCAAAGTCGTCGCAGCAACGTGTCGCGCAGCGCCTGTTGGAGGACGCACAAGCGAAGGTCGAAAAAGGCCAGTTGGACGCCGCCGTCGCGACCCTCGAACGGGGTTTGCGCATAGATCCGCGGAATCCGCTGTTGTGGTTGCGTTTTGCGCAGGTGCGCCTCAAACAAGGAAAACCCTCGCTGGCGGAGCAATTGGCGAATAAGGCCTTGGTGTTGGCTGGGGGCGCGCGCGCGTTGGTGACGGAGAGTTGGCGTGTGATATTGGAGGCACGCGCAGCGCGGGGCGATACACAAGGGGCGAAAAACGCGCAAGGCATGCTCAATTCTTTCAGCCGCGCTGATTAAAGCCTAGCCTAACAAATCGCCGCATAGGTTTGCTATAGTATCACCTTCAAAATTACAAGCCCGGATGATCAAAGTGTATACGATAACAATCTATAGCCGTTTTGCGTTATGCGCACTACTCTTCGCGTTGGCAGGCTGCCCTAAATCTAACCCCGGCACGCAAGCGCCGCCCAGCGATGCCACGATTACCCAACCTGATCCTCAAAATTTGCCTATTAATACGCTGTGGTTTGCGAAAGGTAGTGAGGTTATTACCGGCCCGCTAAATAAAGACGTTAACGGCGCCAAGGCTACCCTGTATTCGCCTGAAGATACGTCACAACAATCTATCGACACCAAGATCAGCATTGTCCCGCAAACCCGCATTGAATTTAGCGTGCCGAATGGCGCTGAAGCACCCGATATTTTTGGTTTGGTGATGAATAATAGTGCGCTGAATGGTGCGCAGATATCAGCGAATAACGCACGAATTTTCGCGGCGATTGCGCATGGAGGCGTGACGACACGCTATGTCGCCGGATTGGGTGCATGGCCTGGGGAGTCACTTAAAATTACCTTTGTTGCGCCGCCAGAGTCTGGTAAAGCCGTGTTAGGGCAATTCGAGGCGGATCTGTGTGAAGAGATAGCCGCAGCGAATAAACAATGTAAAGAACCTTGGGCCTTGCATTTGTCGCTAAAGGGAAGCTTTAATATGGCTGCAACAGATGCGACACCCGTTGGAATTGCCACACCTCAAGCATACCCCTTGGTGGACGAGGGCCACGGTGCTACGCTGAAGGGTTATGTTTCTTTGGGTCGGTCGCCGATCAAAAATGCGTCGCACACATTAGATCAAGGTACTAGCTACTATCAGTTTACGGGCAAAAAAAATATTAAATATCGGATTGGGATTACGCCATTAACTGGGGATGGTCTCCCCTCATTGGCCGTACCGTTAGATATAAAGGTATTTGTGCGCGATGAACAGACACCCGATGTACTGGTGCCAGCAACCACAAGTATGTTCGAAACCCCTTTTTGTGAGCTACCTTATGTGTGTACTGTGCAATCTGATGTCCAAGGTTTTTCTTTCCCTGCGGCGTTACAAAATGATATGGACTATTTCATTCAAGTAAAAAAGGCCGATCCAAACATAACGACACCGTTGCGCCTAGGGATTGCGGTAATGGATATGACAGATTACGCTACAAGTCTGGCCTCCAATCAGATCAATATTTTCGCGTCAAGCACGACACTGAGAACTATTGCTGGAACCGGGCTCGCAAAAAAAACAAACTATTATAGATACAAAAAACTCGACGTAACCCCAGGCGCACACTATCGCGTGACCGTAAACGATGTGAGTAACTTCCAAGCGCAATTGCGTGTCTTTGATTCGGCGATACCCAAAAATACGGCGAATGAAGGCCAGCCGCTGAGCAATACGCAATTGCTTTGCGCGGCTGTGGGAGGAGCGGACGCGACGCAACCTTTCGGGTGTGATATCCACGCGGTAAGCAGTCAGATCGAGTTCGTCGTGCTATCCGGTCATTTCGACGACGGGTTATATTATAAATTGAGTATAGAAAAATTGGTGGACGGGAGCGCCTCCAACGCGATGGACAATCAAGGGAGTCCCGGTCAGCCTATCGCACTGGCGGACGCGCCTACGTCCTTAGACACCTTGGTGGGCGCTAATGAAAGCTATTTCAGCATGCGCACCCAAGTGGGGCAGACCTATCGCATAGATGTGCAGAACCCGCGCGGGCGCGACACTAAGGGCGTAGGCATCGGTATGGCGGTGTACACGGCGGTGAATGGTTATGACGAATTGACCCGGTGCGAGTCTGCGGCGGCACCCGGAAATA
>JAOUGF010000426.1 GCA_029857925.1 Gammaproteobacteria bacterium | reverse complement strand
CACTGCAACGCAAGCGTCAGTGTCGCGGTGAATTTTCCGTCGGTGGTGCGGGCGCGCACCGTGAGGTTGCGTTGCAGTGGGCTGGGCAATTTAGGCGGGTGGGTGAGCGTAATTTCAAACAAGCCCTCTTTATCGGTCTTCGTATCACAGTCGGTGAGTTGATCTACCGGTTTCCCGGCCTTGTTGAGAAATTTCGCATCACTCTTGCCGTCTATGCTCCAGTGCAGCGGGATACCGGCGAGCGGTTTTCCGTCGGCCGTCACCCGCGCGGTGAGCTTGCGTTGGGTCGGTGTGGCCTTACTGTCGGTGAGGTATACGTAAAAGCGGTTTTCTATCGCGTATATACCGTCATCTAGCCTTTTGTATCCCGGTAGCCGCGTATTACCTTTAGGGTTGCCGACAAGGCGCGTGGCATAGGCGAGGCTGCACGGATACAGGGTGAGCTGTGTGGCCGGTGGCATTAAGACGATGATGTTGTTTTGCCCGCTGTAGACGTGGCACTCGGCAAGGGCTTCGGTCATAACAGTGGCTCCACCGTGAGAGGTACAGACACGGATGAACTAGGGTGTTTTACGTTTTTAGGGTATATCGCCCCATGGTGATGCATGCACATTGCGACATCCTCCTGTTGTCTATAATTTTTGTACATTTTTCGTCGAAATAGCGTTGCTAAACAACGACATCGTTTCGCAGAGTGCGCTGATGCGCGCGGACTTTACATTAACCCATAATCCGCCCGAGCGGTCAAGATGATGACAATAATTGAACACTATTCGAAGCGATACGTTTTCATTCGGCCTCAATTAAGCACTCGGCGCAGGGTTACGCAACAAGTTGGGAACGTTTCTAAGAAATTTGATATACTCCGAAACCGAAGAGCAAACAACCCTAAATTAAACACATACGCCCAAGCAATGCGCCCGACGAGACGCGACAGCTGGCATACAATGGTGAGGCACAAGATGAAAAATCAAATTAGTTTGTTATCCATATTGCTGACGGCGCTCGTTAGCGGCGCAAATGCAGAAGATACCGCAGCCCAAGCCCCAGCGACGGACTCCACAAAACTAGAGGTTATAGATAAAAAACTCGACAACGTCATCGTCAAACAGGATCAAATTTATCGCAAGGTTGAGAACGACCCGCTTAAGGGTAAGCGCTTTGGTGTAGAAGCGAATTTTGTTCGCGTATTCGCGCCCACAGAAAAAGATTTGAGCTCTTTTAGCGGCGGATTTTCATACTTTGATGCCAACCGTGTTTTAGAAATCTCCGTACCCTTCTTCACAGAAACCCGTCTAGGAAGCACGAAATCCAGTTACACCGTCAACAACCTCGATGTACATGTTAGAAAATTTTTGGGTGAAACCATTAACGGCTTTTACTTGAGCGCATTCGCGCGAGGAACGCACCAAAAGGGGCGTACCCGGGTTGAGTCCGCGAGTTCTTTCGGGTACACCTTCACTGAACCGGGGGCCATTGATAGTGATATCAAATTTGGATTCGGCGTCGGATTGGGCTATAGAATTTTTTCCAAGAGCGGTTTGTATTGGGGTACGGGTCTGATTAGCGGACGTTACATATCCGGCGGAGAACAGCGCTATTATTCAAGCGGCTTAGACGATACACGCTATATTGTTGATTTTGAGTTTTTTAAATTTGGCTACGCGTTTTAGGCACAAAACAGGGGGGGCTGGCCTTACATTTGACATTTACGACGTCGTGCCCCCCGGGTTATTGTCCATGCCTTGAGAAAGCTGGCTGCCTGGCGAGGGACACATGTTTGAATTGTTTGCCGCCTGTGTCGGCGTGGAGGCCGTCGCGCCCAATAACGTCACGACCAACAGCACCGCACTCAGGCGCACCGCGTGTGTGCGACCCATGATTTTCTCTAACATCTCTCTATCCCCCGTGAGTTTTATCACGTCATTGTTCGTTTAAAAAAGTTTTATTGCACGATCCTAATATCATTTCATTTGCTAACTTGGGTACGCGGTGCGTACACTACGTTTACCAATTTTTTATTCGAGTCTGACCCCAGCCCCCACCATTCGAGTCTGACCCCAGCCCCCACCAATAAACTTGGTGGCGAATGTCGAAGGTGAGTGAACTTCGACATTCTGTCCTTTTCCAGACTCTATTAGCGATGTTTGTTCATCAAGGGAAACGAAGAAGCATTCAGAAAAGATATTCTGTGAAAATAAGAATGGTCGAACTGTAGCAAATTTTGCTAAATCTGTTCGGAGCTTCGTCAGCGTAGTGCTCTCACTTACTTCAACCAAGATCCAGTAATCTGGCCGTATTTTTAGTACGCAATCACACTTTACGCCGTTGATTGTTTCTGGAGCAGCAGGCGAACACCATACCACTTCAGAAATCCTTTTGATCGTTTTCTCAACTTCTTGCCAGCTTTCCATCGTTGTCCTTTTTTTGTGTATAACGTTTTGCTCTGCCGCGCCCGCACGAAACGCTACAGGCAACATGACGCACTGTCCCGGGCGTCGGCAGGAGCAAATTGTTAGGGTTCATTACGTTGCCCTTGTCCAGAAGCCCACAAACCAATTCTAAAACTTTTTGGATCATCTTTTGGGTGTATTTTTAAATCTTTTCGAATCTCCAAAAAGAGTTCGGATAGCAATTTGTCATGCAATTCTCCCGTTGCCGGGTTTGGATTGCTTCGGCTTGTTGCTTCGCTATATGCACGAAGTGCCTTTATCACTGAATATGGCGCCACTAAATTTAACTTGTTTCTAATTAATGAATAAGCCCTCTGTCCTTCTGATGTGCTTTCTCCACGTAGAATGCCACTCAAGCAAAATGTGAACTCTTTGTAGTGCTCTAACTTTTCTTTTCTCAGTTCACTTTCACGTTCGCGTTTTTTTGTAAACCAATAACTGGCACCAGCAACTGCAATTGCGCCCACTGATG
>JAOUGF010000424.1 GCA_029857925.1 Gammaproteobacteria bacterium | reverse complement strand
CCGCGCAAACATCTTTCACCTCATTTGTTTTCGGAGTCGAATATGACCAAAAAAATTCTGATTCCCCTCGCACAAGGGTGCGAAGAACTGGAGGCGGTCACGCTGATTGACTTATTCCGCCGTGCCGGGTTTGAGGTGATCACGGCGGGTCTGGATGAACGCGTGGTGCATTGTGCGCGTGGCACGGTGATCATTCCCGACACCTCGTTGGATCAGGTGCTACAGACGACATTTGATATGGTGGTGCTACCCGGCGGTCAACCGGGCACCAATCATCTCGATGCCGACACGCGCATCCACGACATCGTGCAACGCCACGCACGCCAAGCAAAATATGTCTGCGCGATTTGCGCCGCGCCAAAGGTGTTGGCGAACGCGGGTTTGTTAGCGGGAAAACGCGCCACCGCGTTCCCCGGCACACTAGAAACCCTGCAGGTGAAGGGCATGCAACTGGAGGCGGCGGCGGTTGTCCAAGACGGTCTCATCGTGACCTCGCGCGGCCCCGGCACGGCCATGGATTTTGCACTGGCCTTGATCGAGTTATTGGCGGGCGCGGCGGCACGCGAAAAAGTAGAAACTCCACTGCAACGTCCTACACGGGGTTAAATCATGACCACAGCGGTTTTCGACGCCATCAATGAATTGCAAAGACATTTGAATCAGCGTGTGCTGGGGCAACACGCGTTGGTCAATCGACTGTTAATCGCGCTGCTCGCCGACGGCCATTTATTGGTGGAGGGTGCGCCGGGCTTGGCCAAAACGACGGCGATCAAGGCCTTGGCGGAGGGCATAGAGGCCGATTTTCATCGCGTGCAGTTTACACCCGATCTGTTGCCCTCGGACCTCACCGGCACCGATATCTATCGCCCGCAAGATGGCACGTTTCATTTTCAGCAAGGGCCGTTGTTTCATAATATCGTGCTCGCCGACGAGATTAATCGCGCACCCGCGAAGGTGCAATCAGCCTTGCTGGAGGCGATGGCCGAGCGCCAGATCACGGTCGGACGCAAGACCTATCCACTGCCCAGTTTATTTTTGGTGATGGCGACCCAAAACCCGATCGAGCACGAAGGCACGTATTCGCTGCCCGAGGCGCAATTGGATAGATTTTTATTGTATGTGCGCATCGGTTATCCGAGCGCGACCGCCGAAAAAGAAATCTTACAATTGGTGCGCGCGGAGGCGCGTCGCGCGTCGGATGCCGCGATTCCAACCTTGAGCAAAAAAATTTCGCAGGTGCATATACAACAGGCGCGGCAACAAATCTTAGATTTGTATCTGGCGCCGGTGCTGGAAGAGTACATCGTGCAAGTGATTGTGGCGTCGCGCGATCCCAAGCCCTATGACGAGCCATTGGCGCAATGGATACGTTACGGCGCCAGCCCGCGCGCGACGATCGCGTTGGATCGTTGCGCGCGCGCACACGCCTGGTTGGCCGGGCGAGATTTTGTTTCTCCTGAAGATATTCAAGCGGTCGCGCCCGAGGTGTTACGCCATCGTATCCTGCTGACCTATGAGGCCGAAGCGGAAGGGATGAGCGCCGATCACGTGGTGCAGGAATTGTTGAAAAAGGTGCCGGTGCCTTAAGCGCGATGAACACGTCAGGCACCGTCATCGACCTCGACGAATTGCTTGCGCTACGCAGCGCCGCGCGGGATTTGCGGCTGCGTGCGGTACGCCGCGTCTATGGCGGCCAAAGCGGGGGGTTTTTGTCGCCGCTGCGCGGGCGCGGTTTGATGTACGAAGAAACGCGTGTCTACCAAGCGGGTGACGACACGCGGCATATCGATTGGCGTGTCACCGCGCGCACCGAACGCCCGCACACCAAATTATATCGTGAAGAACGCGAGCGCCCCGTATGGTTTGTGTTGGATCAAAGCGCGTATATGCATTTCGGCACCCGCGTGGCGTTTAAAACAGTGGTCGCGGCGCGGCTCGCGGCGGTGTTGGCGTGGTCGGCGCGGGTGCAGGGCGATCGCGTCGGCGCGGTGGTGTTTAACGATCAACATCTGGCATGGATGACGCCGCTCGGCGGCGATCGCGGCGTGGTGCATTGTTTGCGCATGTTCGCGCAGGCGCGCACGCAAATGCCGAGCAACGGGCTAGAAGACGCGCTACAACGCACGGCGCATGCCGCGCGTCCCGGCAGTTTGATTTACGTGATGAGCGATTTCAATCAATGGGACGCTGCGCAGGCACGTAGCGCGCAGCGCCTGGCGAAGCATTGTGACGTGGTGCTGGTACGCATATTCGATCCGTTGGAGATGACGCCGCCGCCCGCAGGCCTTTACGGGCTCAGCGATGGCGAGCGCACGATGTTATGGGATACGCGTGCGGCCACGTTAGCGGCGCGGTATAGCGCGGAATTCGCCGCAAGGGGACAAACCTTAAACAAGTTCTGTCATCGCCAACGTATCGCCTATGTCGAGCAAGGTACACACCTTTCAATCAATCAAGCGCTTGCGGTCATCGCGACCGCGCACGGTGCGTTGACGTGAACGATGATATCGCCAGCCAATTGCGCGATATCCACCTGCCCGATCCGGTCAGCGGCTGGCCGCCGGCGCCGGGGTGGTGGCTACTGGCGGCGTTGGGCTTGGTGTTGGTATTAGTGCTCGTGGTGAGGCATCGACGTAAGCGCCCGCGTCGCGCCAGTTTGGAAGACGTCGCGCGTGACGAAATTACACGGTTATGGGCAGACTACATGCGCGACAGCGACCCGCAGGCGCTGGTCAGTGGCCTGTCGGGCGTGGTGCGCCGCGTTGCATTGGCGCGTTATCCGCGCGCAGAGGTCGCCGGGCTGACAGGCATGGCCTGGTTAGAATTTCTGGATCGTAGCGTGGGCGGCACGGATTTTACGCAAGGCGGCGGGCGCGTGTTGATCGAAGCGGCCTACCGACCCGACAGTACGGTCGATAGCGAGGCCGTGGTGTGG
>JAOUGF010000423.1 GCA_029857925.1 Gammaproteobacteria bacterium | reverse complement strand
GAGAGCCAACACTTCACTCGACACTTGACTGCGCCACAACAAATGGCCGTCATCCCGCGCCAACGCGATCACTTCCGCCGCGCCAGTGCCCAGCAACACCCGGTCGTTGACCAGGTGTGGCCCGCTACTCATCGCCACGTCAAAATGCCTTACCCACTGGGCCCTGCCGGTCGCCGTATCGTACACGGTAACCCAACCATCACGATCCGCCAGGTACAAGCCCTTGCCGTTTTCCTCAGGGCGTAATTTCGCGAAGCGCTCAGCACCGCCACGCCCCATTTTGCGCGCCCAAGCCAAGTCTATGGCAATATGCGGCGCATCGACAACAGGCTTATCCCATAACGCAAATCCTTCGAGTTCGACTTTGCGTGGCACACCACAGCCCATGAACGCGGCTGCCAGCGCAACCGCGCCTACTTGGCGCAACAACATCAGGACTTGGCCTCCAACTTAGGCGGTGGCGGAGCCCCCAAATCATCGAGGCGTTGCTGCGCCTGATTATGCAATTCACCTACGGCAGTTTTGTCGGCGATTACCGCGTAAAACGCGGTCTGCGCCTCTAGCGTCTTGCCTTGTTGCAATAAAATATCGCCCTTAATAAATTGGTACGCGGCGGCGAATGCGCCAGCGTCTTTCTGGTCTACCAGTTTCATCGCTTCGTCTAGCTTATTATCGGCCATCCAAAAACGCGCCAAACGCAAGCGCGCGACATGCCGCAGCTCTACATTATTTGAGTGGTCTATGACCCATTGTAGACGTGCGCGCGCGGCGTCTTTTTCGCCTTTTTCCCATTCTAAGCGCGCCGCGATCAGGCCGCTGAGCGCGGCGTAGGTGGTACCTGAATATTGTTCGATGACCGCTGTAGCCTGTTGCATCACCGTGGTGTTATCTTTTTTCTCTAACGCCTGCAAGGCCTGATCGTACAAGACTGCGGCTGCCATGCGCCGACCTTCTTGATAATTCGTCCACAGGCGTATGCCGGTTGCCAACGCGGCGGCAACGACAATCCCCGCCATCAGTTGTTTACCGTTTTTAGACCACCATTGCTTGAATTGGTCGATCTGATCGTCTTCGGTCTTCAATACGTCCACGGTGTAGTACCCCTTTTCGAAAATCCACGTGCGCCCATTCTACGGCGGCGTTATTGTATCCTATGTCATTGGTGATGTGGTTATCCGCACAAGGATTTTAGCGTCGCACCGACCATCATCCACGCCACCTGCCGTTGCTCACCTTGTTCACGCAGCGGCTTGAGGGTAATCACCTGTTTCTGTACCTCATCCTCACCCAGAATCACTGCCCAACGCGCGTGGCTGCGATCCGCGCGACGAAATTGGGCCTTGAAGCTGCCACCGCCGCAATTCACTACCATACGCAACCCAGGGACGGCATCCCGCCATGCCTCAGTAAGTTGAAATCCGACGCGCACGGCGGCGTCTCCTGCCAACACGACGTACACATCCACCTGCGCCACCGCAGGCGCCACGCCGAGGTCTTGCAGCAAGGCCACGACACGTTCCATGCCAAACGCGCAGCCGATCGCCGGCACGGATTTTCCACCTAATTGGGCCACTAAGCCGTCATAACGCCCACCCGCCGCCACGGCAGCCTGCGCGCCCAAGCGATCGGTCTTCCATTCAAAAACCGTGCGGTTGTAATAATCCAATCCGCGCACGAGATGGGGGTTCACCACAAAGGCCACGCCCGCCCCCGCCAACATCGCTTGCAGTTGCGCAAAATGCGCGCGCGACTCGTCATCCAAGCTGTCATGCAGGCGTGGTGCGCCCTCGATCAAGTCTTTCAAATCGGGGTTTTTGCTGTCCAGGATGCGCAACGGATTTCTTTCTAAGCGCCGTAGGCTGTCTTCGTCAAGGCGGTCGCGGTGGGCACTGAAATAGTCCACGAGTAATTGGCGAAAGGTATGGCGCGATTCGGGGCTGCCCAGCGTATTAATTTCCAATTGCACCACTGTCGACAGCCCTAACATCTGCCATAAACGCCGTGTCAATAAGATCAATTCGACATCGATATCGGGGCCTTCCAGGCCGAACACCTCGATACCCACTTGATGAAACTGCCGATAACGCCCCTTTTGCGGGCGTTCGTGGCGGAACATCGGACCGCTATACCACCATTTGTGCGTCTGCTGCGGTTGAACCAATCCATGTTCTATGCCCGCACGTACACTGCCCGCCGTCCCCTCGGGGCGTAGCGTCAACGACTCTCCATTGCGGTCGTCAAAGCTATACATCTCTTTTTCGACGATATCGGTGACCTCACCGATGGAACGCAAGAATAATTCGGTTTTTTCAACGATAGGAAGGCGTACTTCCGAATAACCATAGGCGTCGAACAGGTCGCGTAGCGTCTGTTCCAATCGCGCCCAATAAGGCATATCTTCCGGCAGGATGTCGTGCATCCCACGCACTGCTTGCAACGTGGACAAGGCTAACCTCGTAATATTTAACACCGTGGCTTACGCCCTTCGGGCGCATTGTGCGGGTTCAATCGGAAAAAGTCTAGGTGCGTGGCGGGGAACACATCAGAGGCCCGATACCGCTCAATCCAACTAACGCGGATGGGTGCCCATCCGCGCTAATCTGTCAGCATCGACAGGCGGCTAGCGAGACGCCGTAGGCGCCAACGGTGTGATGATCGTGGTCTGCTGTGACGAGCGCACTGCGTCGGCCTCGGTCATCGACGAGTGATCTGACTTGCCACCCAACAGGGCCGTAGACCACCAAAACGCGACCAACACAAACAATATCGCGATAAACGCATATGCCAACCAACGATTGTCATGGGGTTGCGGTGCCGTCGCGCGTACATTCCCCCATTGCGACACACGCTTGAGCGGGGGTGGCTGACCAGCCCCTAAGCGCTCATAACAATCCAACACGACCACGGGCGACAAGCCCAAGTATTCGGCATAGCGG
>JAOUGF010000422.1 GCA_029857925.1 Gammaproteobacteria bacterium | reverse complement strand
ACTGTGCATTCAGGCAAATAGATCTTGCCCGATTCCTCACCAAGATTTCAAATCCTTTTGGTCGTGTGCATCACAATGCACTTTTTTCGGCAAGCCAACATAGATTCGGCCTCAAACTGACGCAATGAAACACGTCAACTTGAAGTATTTTCTGCAATTTATTGTGAACAATGTCAATAATTAACACAATTCGCCCCAACAATTATTCCATAAAAACAGTAAGAAAGGCTAGTCCATTGCTGTGATGATTGTAAAACCCTTCCGACAGTAGCATGTAATATCATACCTTGTAAAGTAGGTGGATATTATTTGGAATGTTGACATCGTCAGAAAATCAGACTACTGTATATACATACAGTTTTCAGTCCGTTGAACCAAGACAAGGAGTGTCCATGGCAGAGTCCCCCTTTTTGCGCACCGTGCGCGATGCGATCCGTGTGCGACATTACAGTATCCGCACAGAACAATCTTATGTCGATTGGATCAAACGCTACATTTACTTTCACAATAAAAAACATCCCGTCGATATGGGTGAGCCCGAAGTGGCGGCCTATTTGACGCACCTTGCGGTTAAACGCAATGTTGCGCCGAGCACTCAAAATCAAGCGCTGAACGCGCTGGTCTTTCTTTACAAAATCGTATTGAATAAGCCGCTGGGTGAATTCAATGGCATCGTACGCGCGAACAAAGCGCCCAAACTACCTGTGGTGTTGACACAAACGGAAATTAGAGACGTGCTGAAGCATTTGGAATCGCCGTATTGGTTGTGTGCCTGTCTCATGTACGGTTCCGGATTGCGGCTCATGGAGTGTATGCGGTTGCGGGTTTCGCATTTGGATTTTACGCATCGGGCGATTTATGTCATCGACGGCAAGGGCGCCAAAAATCGTGTCGTGACTTTACCGGACGATTTGATCGCGCCATTGCAACAACACCTGGCAAAAGTGAAGTCGACACACGACAAGGATTTGTCGGACGGCTACGGCGACGTTTATCTACCCCATGCGCTTTCGCGTAAATATCCGAATGCCGGGCGCGAATGGGGTTGGCAATATGTGTTTCCCGCGTCGCGACGTGCGGTCGATCCGCGAGCGAATGTCGTACGACGTCATCATTTTGATGAACAGGCCGTACAACGTGCAATCAAACACGCGATACGTGCAGCCGACATCATCAAACCCGCCAGTTGCCACAGCCTGCGCCATTCGTTCGCAACCCACTTGTTGGAACGCGGCATGGACATACGCACTGTGCAGGAACAGTTAGGGCACAGCGATGTGCGTACCACACAAATTTATACACACGTGTTGCAACGCGGCGGACGCGGCGTGGTCAGCCCGTTGAATGGGGTGTTATAACGTTTTTTCCACTTTCAGGCACGCTTCCGCCCTATCGGATACACACCTTAAGTATGCCGGTCTAAGGGTTTGATAGTGTTTGCCCCTGTACGACGTAAAACAGGTTTTACACCGAATAAACGGTATCATCAAATCCCCTTGAACCGCAAGAATTTTCATTTTTTTTCGCCCAATACAAAAAAAACCGCCGGGGTGAACGGCGGGTTTATAAAGGCAACGTCGAGGTAATTAGATTGCGGGTTGGTGAATAACGTATACGTTATCGTTCACGACAATAATTAAACAGTTTAATTTATTTATACGGTGCTATTTACGATGTTTCCTACGGCCGTCGGTGTGGTGCCGTTGCCTTGTAAATTTTTCATCCAGCTTTGTAAAAATGTTTGCAGGTTGGCGGTATCGCTAACCCCGCTATTGGTACCCGCTGCGCTGCCACCGCCTTTCATCACGCTCATCAAATTGGCGAATGCCTTGTCCAGCGGTTCTGCGCCTGGAACGGCGGGCAATGACCCACCGCTGGTCAAGGTTGCCAGCAAGGATTGCAGTTTATTTTCTAGCCCGCCTCCCCTGCCACGCCCAAACCCTAACACGCGCATCGCACCTCCGCCCTTGGCATCGCTATCACCGTCTACATCGCTTTGAAAGGCTGTACCCGTCGCTGCACCGTCTACCTGGCGCAGCGTCGCGAACAATGAATGGAAAAATGATTGCACGGCCTGCATGACCCCTGGCGTGCCCGTCGGCGGTGCATTGGCGTCTGCGGGCGCGGCAGCCGTCGAACCCGCGGTGGCGGTGGTTGCGCTCAATTGTTGTAGGGTCTGAAACAGGCTGTCCACAAACCCCGACGCGCCCCGCACCTCTTTTTTATCATGCTTGTGATGCGCGTGTGGGGCCTCTGTTTCTTTTTTGTGTACGGTGCCCGCGAAGACCTTCATGATGGCCGCGCCTGCCGTTGCTCCGATGCTGCCGATTGTCATCATCTGCTCCTAATTTTACAAACCGTTGCGCGACACCCAGACTACGCCGCACACGACTATCAGCGAGATCTATGCCAACGTACCGCCTGGCTGTCCCCGTAGCCTTTTACCAAGCAACATCAGCGTATAAATCGGCCAGGCTACGACATCCAAAGGATACACTGGCCAAAAAACACACGAATATGGGCAAGCGGTTGCCGTTTTGCCGCGGCGTTCGCCGTGCTAGGCGGCAAGTTTGACCGCCACAAAAAAACCGCCCCTGGTGTATGTTCCAAGTGGGTCCGAGCTATGCGAAAACTAGGAATCTGAACTACCCCGCTTTAAAGGACATTCTGATACGAGGACACCCCAAAAGGTGTCAAACGCCTTAGCGACAGACGTCTACAAAAAATTCAAGCGAGAAGCGGTCAGACTATTTGAGCAATGCAACTAGCCAGTGACCGATCTTGCGCGAGAACTCGAGGTGAGAAGAATTCAATTGTGCAAGTGTAAGTCGGTGCTGTCCTCCACCAGTGTATCGGCGTTTCCGTATAGCGGAACACCGGTTAACGACAAAGATGCCGAGTGCACGGCTGAAGTGGGAACTTGAACGTATTTCGGAG
>JAOUGF010000421.1 GCA_029857925.1 Gammaproteobacteria bacterium | reverse complement strand
TGTTGCCCTTCGCATGCGTTACGTTCCAATGTACGTTTGCTATCCATCACTTGGTTTCTCATTTATGGGCACCGTCGATCCCGTAAGATTCGGTTTGCGTAGCGACCCGTATCCTTCACGGCCGATTCGATTTAGCCGTTCCCTGTGCCTGTGGTTAACACGTTGCGCGCTACGCGACCCAATCCTGCGGTTTCAAAAACACGTCGTACAATTTGGCCTCCGGCGTGCCCGGTTCCGGGTGCCAGTTGTAGCGCCATTTGACCAACGGCGGCAACGACATCAGGATCGATTCGGTGCGCCCGCCGCTTTGCAATCCAAATAATGTGCCGCGATCGAAGACCAAGTTAAATTCGACATAACGCCCACGTCGATAGAGTTGAAAGTCGCGTTCGCGTTCGCCGTAGGTCAGGTCCATGCGTTTTTCGACGATGGGCAGATAGGCCTTTAAATAATGATCGCCGACACTGCGCATCAGACCGAAGCAACGCTCGAAACCGCCTTCGTTTAAATCGTCATAAAATAATCCGCCGATGCCGCGCGGTTCGTTGCGGTGTTTCAGGAAAAAATATTCGTCGCACCATTTTTTATATTTGGCGTAGACATCCGGCCCGAACGGATCGCAGGCGGCCTTGGCGGTGCGGTGCCAGTGTTGCGCGTCTTCGACAAAGCCGTAATAAGGGGTGAGATCAAAGCCGCCGCCGAACCACCAGATCGGTTCCGCACCGGATTTTTCGGCGATGAAGATGCGCACATTCGCGTGTGATGTCGGCACATAAGGGTTGCGTGGATGGATCACCAACGACACGCCCATCGCCTGCCAATGCCGACCCGCAAGGTCGGGGCGATGTGCGGTCGCCGACGGCGGCAGGTTTTGCCCGAAGACGTGTGAAAAACCCACGCCGCCTTGTTCAAACACGCGGCCTTCGGCCATCACGCGCGAACGACCACCGCCGCCGCCGGGGCGTTCCCATGCGTCTTCTCTAAACTGCGCGCCGCCGTCGAGTTTTTCTAAGGATTGACAGATGTGGTCTTGCAGGCCCATCAGATAGTCTTTTACGGCCCCGATGTTGACTTGTGACATCGCTTGTTCACCCCTCGCTCATGTGTGATTCGATAACCAAATAGATGCTGAAACTTTGTTTTAACCGCTGCGTATGATCGCGCCTGTCGCGGCGTCGCGGATCTCGCTGGGCTTGGCCGCGCCACCGAGTTTGCCAAGGATAATATAATCCACGCGGCGTCCAAAATAACGTTGTACCTCGCTGACCGTGCGCGCGGCGGGTTGGCCGCTGATATTGGCGCTGGTCGAGACCAAGGGGCCGTTCCACGCCTCGCACAACGCGCGTACCGTGGTGTGTGCGCTGACCCGCACCGCAAGCTTTGTATGATGCCCGCGTAGCCAGCGCGGCGTATTGGGCCGGGCGGGCACCAACCAGGTGACCGGGCCGGGCCATGAGGCCGTCAGCTGTGATTGTTGCGCGCCCGACAGCGCGCGCACCCACGGCCGGAATTGCGCCTGCGTGCTGCCGACCAAGATCAGCCCCTTGCTGGTGATACGATGTTTGATCGCCAGCAGGCGTCGCACGGCCGCCGCATTCGTCGGGTCACAGCCCAAGCCCCATACGGCCTCGGTGGGGTAGGCGATGATGCCGCCGCGCTTCAGTACGTCCACCGCACGGCGTAGGCTCGCGGGTGTGGGGATCACGGCGTACACCGTTGGATCAACCACGCGCGGATCTGCATGACCTCTTCCGCGCACACGCTGTGCGGCATCGGGTAGACGTAGAAATCTGGACGATAGCCCAGTGTCTGCAGTTGCGCCACCGTCTGTTCGCCCAACGCAAGCGGCACGATGGGGTCGTCATCGCCGTGCGCGACCAACAATGGGATGTCGGCATTGGCGGCGCTGCGTTCCGTCGCCAAGGTTTCGGCCATCGGCAAATAACTCGATAACACCATCAAACCGCCCAGGCGTTGCGGATAACGTAGACCGGTGTGCAAGATGATCGCGCCGCCTTGGGAAAATCCCGCCAGGATAATGCGTTCATACGGAATGCCACGCGCGTGCTCCGCCTCGATCAGCGCCGCGAGGTCGATCGCCGAGGCGCGGATGCCGGCGGTGTCGTCGATGGCGTCGGGAAAAGAGGGGAGCAAATCATACCAGCCGCGCATCGGCATGCCGCCATTGATGCTGATAGGGCGCACCGGGGCATGGGGCAGCACAAAGCGTATCGCCAGATTGTCGGGCAGGCGTAGTTCGGGGACTAAGCCTTCAAAATCATGGCCATCCGCGCCCAGCCCATGCAACCAGATGACGGACGCGCGCGGTGCGTTGCGCGGATTCATCTCGATATATTCCAGCATTGACGTTGTTCTCCGCGCTCAGAAACACTAAACTAGGGGCTCCATTATAGGGCTCGAAGTGCCCGCCAGGGTAGCAAGACACGCCGTAGATACCTCCCTGTAGGCTCGAAGCGCGCATCCGTGCGTGCTACGGTCTTGCTACCCTGGCGGGCGCTTTGGGTCTTGATTACAGAATGTTATACCGGGATCGTCGTTATATGTCATTACATCGCCAAATTTTTATTACATTGATGCTCGCACTCTGTGCGAGTATCGTGACCGGCGCGTGCGGTCGCAAGGGCGATCTTTATCTGCCGGACACCGATCCGAACGCGAAAACCAACGTCAAACCGAATCCCCCACCAGCGAAACAACCATGAACACACATTTTACGTACCGTGACGGCCAATTATATGCCGAAGGCGTGGCCTTGCGCGCGCTGGCCGAGGCCGTGGGCACGCCGGTCTATGTCTATTCGCGTGCTGCCATCGAACAACGTTATACGGCGTTTGATCGCGCCTGGGGCGAACAGCCGCATTTGGTTTGCTATGCGGTCAAGGCCAATTCCAACCTCGCTGTATTGAATATTTTGGCGCGCCTC
>JAOUGF010000420.1 GCA_029857925.1 Gammaproteobacteria bacterium | reverse complement strand
CCCGATGCAATTAAGCATGTGCTAGAATCCATGCTTGACGCCTTCGCAGACAACTCTCGTGAAGCGTACTGTGCTGTTGCAGAAAATTCAACCGTTGCTAAGGCCCTAACCTTCGCAAAAAAAGGCGATTATGAGTCATTTTATCTCACCTTGTGTTATCCCATCGATCTGGCGATAGACGGTCTGCTGGCCGAGGTAACCGCCAGTGATGAGGCGAAGTTCCTATTTAAGTATTCCGAGTTTGTCGAGCGCCATTACCGGCGGTTGATCGAACTGTGCGAAGGGTCGGCTTGTTGCGCGGATAAGTCGCGCACGATTATGCGCGCGCTGCTCTCTTTCTATGTGACAGGAGAGAAAATACAGTTTAATCTTGATCAAACATTCACGTACCACCTGCCGCAAACGATTTTCACTACTCATGAAGAGATAGTGGCGTTTTTTAGAGGCCTGCACCTGTTGCACTACGGACGCCCAGAAACCTATTTGCAATGTATGATTTCAATTTTGTCACTTGTCAAACGCGCGAAAGGTGCTAGAATTTAAGGTGTTCATCCGTGGTCACTTCGGTTTAGTGGCAAAGAGTACCCATGCAACGCGATTTGCGTTGTCAGACCGTGAAAGGGGTATACAGACGTTTGTCTGAGGTCTTTTGAGAATGTCACCCGGCAACATACCGGTTTTTTGTTTTTTTCTTCGCACAACGCCTGTTGTGTATTGTTTTTTTCAACCCATCCGGGGAAACGCATCCCCGTGTTTGGGTATGTGCTTTCCCCTTTTTTTATCTACAGGAGAAAGTCACATGGCCATTCAATACGGTAACCACTCTACCTCCGTCCTCAACGTTCGCTATAGCGCGTTTCTTGGCATGATGTACGTTGCTGACCCAGAAACGGAAGTGCTGATTGAACAAGCAAAAGCATTGGTGGGCGAGGTAGAGGTCAAAAAAGGTTACACGGGCAGCAAAGGCGATTCATCGACAGCCAAAGCGTTGAAATTTTTGCGCGACGCTGGCTGCAATCCGATCAAGAATATCTCCGGCATTCTGACAAGTGCCAAGATGATTGAACGGGAATTGCAAACGAGTCGCAAGTCGCTGTATTTAACGATCGGTTTGCGCGATGAAGACACCAAACTCTGGTTGTCAATCGATGCAAGCCAACCCGGTGCGAAGATGTTGGCGCGTAAACTCGCCACGGTTGAGCCCGGTGTCGCTACTGAGATCAGCCTGTTCGCAACCTACGATCAGCGCCCTGGCGCTGCGCGCGCGTACGGCAATCACGGTGCAAGTGTTAAACAACATGGAAAAGAAGTCGAGGGCATTGATCCAAAGGCGTTATTGTCGCCACGTATCGAGGCTGCGATTTCCGCGCTGGTGGCTGCCGGTATCCCAAAAACGGACACCGAAACCCACTCGCGTCGCAAGTCCAGTGTCGAACTGGCCTTTCACATAGAGCTGATGCAAGGCGTCGAGAAGAAGTTCGCCGAGCACTATGCCGCGCGTGAACAGCCTATGGAGCACCCTAGTGCCTCCGACATGCCGCCGCATTTTGCGGACTACGAGGACGCCTACGATGATCTACAGACGGATAAGAGCGTAACCTCGTATCTGTCTGGTCAACGCAGTGAACTGGCCACATTGATGTAATTTGTTATTAACGCGTCGTTACTCTGGGGAGATCCGTCTCCCCTTTTTTTAGGGCCTTCTAAAGGGCAGTATCTTCCAACCATTGGTGACTTTTTCGATTTCTTCCATCGAGGCGTCACGTTCGATCAGTTGCATGAGTTCGATCATGTGTGGATTATGCAGCTTGATGTTGACGATTTCAGGCGACTTCTTAGCCAACCAATCGAGGTCTTCATACGAACTGGCTTTGATAGCATCCATGTTGGGCGTGGATATCCCGAGTGCGTCCGCCATCCGTTCGTCGCCAGCATCCAACTGCTTCTTAAGGATGCGGAGTATAAGTTTAGTACCTGACACGCTTGTGCCCATGGATGGACTCCCCGTCACGTAAGATTCACAAAGATGTATTTTATATGTCACATTAAAAACTTCAATATCTAAATTAACCAAATTAATATGCTAACTTTTTGTATTACTTTGTTTTTAATGGTTTAGTAGGTTATTTTGCGCATTGCGCAGTTGTAAACGTGCAGAGGCATTTGCAGGATATTAGAAGTTTTGTCGACGAGCGACAGAATGTACGCCGATTATAGCAAAGATAAGGGGTCGGTTATATAAGCAATTACTCAATACATGGTGATTGTTGTAAGACGCGCCGCCTGCGGTTGCCCATGAATTGCGTTGATAACTTGTTGGAATTATTTGTTATTATACAAAGCCATATCAACAGATTTAAGAATTGACCCTGATTTACGCGTAAACAGTTGACGCTCAACGGTCGATATGATAGATATTACTACTGTTTTGTGGCCATTGTCGGTTGATGGTCTATATAGCGCTTTAAGACCATGAAAAAGGCGCAACGATCGCAAGATCGTCGGTCTTGGTTTTATACACCCTATCGGGGAGCATGCTCCCTTCCGGGGTATCTCCTCGATTTTTATAAAGGAGGTACCTATGGTAAAATTAAACAAGGAACAGGCTAAGCATTTGGCCGACACCTTGCGTGTGGTTGCAGTGGCCGAATTTGGTTACTTTGGTTATGCGGGACTCAATGGCAAGGAGTGGGGTATGGTTGCCATTTCCACCGTTGCGTTTATATTGATTGAGTATCTTGCGTTTCGTTCTTTGGAGGCCGCCTAAATGTTAGATAGCCAATCTAATTGGATACTTATGGGTATCTTGTGGATTTTTGTCGGCATCGCTGCAGTGGTTGTCTACCTCAACCACAAGGCGCATCGCTCGGAACCCAAACATCACAATAGCAATATTAACACCTGATTTTCACCCGTGGCTACTTCGGTTAAGTAGCAAAAAAAGCACCT
>JAOUGF010000019.1 GCA_029857925.1 Gammaproteobacteria bacterium | reverse complement strand
AGATTCAAACCTGATTGAGCTCACAGGGTTGGGAAAAACCGGTCAGTCTGTCGGTGACCACGGCCCTGTATTGGCTCATCCCCGAACCGGAATTTAAAGACCTGCCGTTGTTGCCGAATGCGCACAACGGGCGGCATGAATCCTTAGTGATGGTCTATCGCGGCGATGCCCGCGAGCAACTGGTGTTGCGACTGTGGCCTGCAGACACCAAGTTCGCCGGGCATCCCGGGGAATCACTGTGGGTCGGCAATGTGTCGCGCCAAAACATGCGCAATAGCATGACGATGCTCACTTTACCGGTAACCTTGGGTGATTTTAATCGCGCCCTTGACCTCTTTATCCCGATGGTTTCAGGTTGGGACAACGCGATCGTGAAGCGTGCAACTAAGCAATTGAATGGGCGTGGCCAGCTCATCAGATGGGATGGGCGTGTCATCCTGTTGACGCCCAAACCTGGCCTGCGCTACCTGCAGAAACCGACATGAAAAATCTCGGATTTGATCGTCGCATGGGGTTTGCTGTACAGGGGTGGCGACACGCGTGGCGGCACGAATACAGCTTTCGCACCCAGGTCTTCGCGGCATTGCTGGTGTTTGCGTTGCTTGCGGTATTGCGCCCGCATTTAGTATGGTGGGCCCTAGTCGGTGTGATGGTGTCCTTGGTATTGGCGGCGGAACTGTTCAATACCGCGCTGGAAAATCTCGCCGACATCATCAGCCCGCAGGCCCATCCGGCGATAAAGATCGCTAAGGATTGCGCGGCAGGCGCAGTATTGGTGCTGAGCGCGGGCGCGGTTTGGGTGGCCGTGTTGATGGTGTTGGCGCAGCGCTAACGCCGTGTGTGCGGGTGGCGTGTTTACACCCAACATCACAGTCTCCACATAGTCTAAAAAGCGCTTATGCGGGGATGGCCTCAACCTCGGTGGTGGGCGCGTCTTCTATCGTGGCGGCATCGTTCCCGCGATAGGTGAGCGCTTCGGGGAGGCGCATATGCAGCTGGCCGGTCACGCGTGCGCCTGCCAAAATTACGATGCTGGGGCTGGTCAGGCGGCCTATGATGCGTGCCGGAGGGAGTACTTCTAATTTACTTCGCGCCACCACTTCGCCTTCCACCGTGCCCGCAATAACCACGACGTCGGCGGTAATCGTGCCTTTCCAACGCGAACCGTCAGCCAGCCACAATACACCGTCAATATGGCCATGGCCCTCCATGTTGCCATCCACCTTGATGCGACCCTTGCTATACAATTCACCCTTAAAGGTGGTGCCGGCGGGAATGGTCATCGTCATTATTGTCTGCTCCTGCGCACGTTAGACACAAATCTTCAATGCGCAACGCGTTGCAAAAACCATGCAATAGATGACAACCGTGTCCTATTTCCTATTTGGCCGTCGTCGGTGCGGCGCCCAGTTGCGGTGCAACCTCCAGTAATACGGAATGGTCTTCCATCGCAACAGTTTTTACCACGTTATTTAATTCTGCGATACGCTGCTTCAATGTCAGCATTGTCGGATCGCCGGGGTTGAAGATTATATAGCGTAGACCGCGTATGGATTTTTCAAAGTCCGCCGTGTTTGCGCCGACCGGCGGGAGCGGTAATACTTCGCAGCGACAGGCCAACATGGTTTGGCCTGGCCACTGGCTGGCGGTGGTGACACGCGTCTTGTTGCCTTCAACTTCTGCCGATAATACCCGTAACAGACGGTCGCGCGATGCCATCACATTCGCGCTGTTCAAATCATAAAGAATCTTATCGTCGCGCATATAGACCAACGACATTGCAAATAATAAGACCAATACCAATCCGCGTTGCCCAACAAATGAAAACTGGCGTAGACGCGTATGCAGATTCAATAAACCCGCCAGACCGTAGGTGAGAATGAATCCTAAAACTAATAATCCCCATGCCCCGTCGGCGCTGCACGCACCGATGACAATCGCCAATAGCCAGCCAAGGCCCGCATTATCTTTCGGCCAAGAACGCCAATGTGCGGCGAGGGTGCCCGCTAATGCGATAAGTGGGATGATCCCTAAAGGCCATTCAGGGGTGTCATCGAGCGCGGGTTGGTCAATTAACGTGCTGAGACTAGCCACCGGGTTGCTCCACCACGCCAAATCTATCCATCCGGCACGCAGCACGCCTACGACCAGTAAAGTAATCAATATACCGCCGATCACTTGTGTGCGTTGTTTAGCGTCACCGGTAGGATTGCTGCGCCAATGCCATAGCAGCGCCAGCGGATACCCTAATGCGGCAGGATGTAGCGTAACGGTGATGCCGATTACCAATAGGCGAAAATAAAACAACCCCCCTACGACCCGAGTGGATTTGGCATAGGCCTCTTCAATACGCCACAACAGCGCCATGCCCGCCAACAAAAAGGGGCCGTTACCCAGGCCGTTTACTTGGGTGAGCGTAAGGGGTGCGAATAACATCAGCCCCAAGCCCAGCATGGCGGCCTCATCGCCAAGGCGTGCACGCGCCCACCGGTATGTCCACGCAATGCCCGCCGCAAACGTAATCAGCGCAAATACCTTGGCGGCGATCATGCTGCCTGGCCAATAGATCGAAAGAGGCGCAAATAAAAGTGCGCGAAAATCGGGCATTCCCAAGATGACTATGGGGTTTATGACGCGATCTGCAATGGCCCAGTTTAGTAAAAGCGCGCGCGCCGCCCCTTCGTCTATGCCATTGGTGTCGTACGACACCACGGGAAGAAATGAAAATATCCCCACCCACAGCGCAAGTGCTATCCATCCCCAATATTGTTGATAGAAATTTTCAAGAGTCGTTCTAATGTTTGAAATCTGCATGGTAGTTAAACGCTTTTGTTGCAATGCGCGGTATCATAACACGATTCATTTCACGCACCAGACAAGCTTTACCCGAGCAAAGTTCTCAACTTTGGTGTCGAATTTGTCTATGCCGACATGCAGTTAGCGGAAAAAATCTCTACACATTAGACTTGATGCCGTGGCGTCGGCATGATATACATTGCGGGGTTTAATTTTGGGTAACCGTGTTCACGTGGAAGGGGGCTACAATGGGAATTGGTAATGGTGACGTATTTCTCACGTACTTGATCGTGTTTATTGCGTTTTTTGGTTTGGCGGTTGTGTTGTACAAGAAAAGTACGTAAGTTTTATCCTATCGCGTAGATAGCGCGCTCGCAGGTGGTGGCTCCGTCATCATATAGAATGCTGGGCGCGTCAAAGTGGTAGTAGGTTTTTTGGCGCTCTGTGTAATACCAACGGTTTTAGGGAGGGTAGTTTTCATGCAACGATTCTCAAAGAATCTCTCGGTCAAGGCGACAGCAGTCGTCGCGTTGTTGGTTGCGCCATTTATGGCGACAGCCGCAGTAGATGTGGCGCATGCGTTTAAAACCGCTAACGTCGAAAACGGCAAAAATATTTTCACGAACGGCAAGGGCGATGTACCGGCCTGCCAATCTTGTCATGGCCCGGAAGGTCTGGGTGAAGACGCGATGGGTACGCCCCGTTTAGCAGGTCAAGGCTTCAGCTATATCGTCAAACAACTGGAAGACTTCGGTTCTGATAAACGCATTGATACCACGATGAACGTGATGAATACCAACGCCAAAGGGTTGTCGGCGCAGGATCGTCGCGACGTGGCAGCGTTTGTTTACACGCTGAAGCAACCGGATAAAGGTTCTAACTTGAATGACGTTGCTCAATTGGGTCAGCCAGTGGGCAAGAGCCACCTCGGCAAATCCATTGTGACCTTCGGTGCACCAGAGCGTGGCATTCCTTCCTGCTATTCTTGCCACCAATTTAACGGTCGTGGTTCTTTCCCGGTGTATCCACGCTTGGCCAGCCAGAAATATGTGTATCTGGTCAACCAATTAAAGAAATGGCGTGATGGCAGCCGTGCCAACGATCCGATGGCGCAGATGCAAAAAGTTGCGCAAAAACTGACCGACGATGACATCTTTAATGTCGCATCGTTCTTGACCAATGCCGATTTGACCACCGTCGGTAACGATCGCGCACCGCATCAAGAAGTGCCGTAACGGCGTTTCAACGAGGCGTCTGTGGGCGGCCAATGCCGTTCAGAGTGCTTGGTGTATGGCACCGCGCGCAGCAAGATGTACGCATGCGCCTGAGGTGTCGTAGTATGTAGATTGAGGCCGCGCCTGTTTTCAGGCGCGGCCTCAATTTTTTATGCGTTTCCCGCTACATTTTCCCACGAATAGTTGTTTGCGCCGTCAGTGAGGTTTACAATAAGCCTCTTTCTTGGGGTGTGGTTTTGTCATGGGCAGTAAACAACCGCTTAAGTCTGGCGAGAAGATTTTGTTCGGAATCTTCGGCGTCTTTATTATCCTCGCGGTCGTCGGTTATATCGCGCTTGAAATCGTGCGCCAAGGCAGAGATAAACCGATGTTCGAATCAAAAACCACTTATGTCTTTGACGAGCTAGGGCAGCAGGGATCTGCCGTGTTTCGTCATGCGCAGTGTACCTCTTGCCATCGCGCGATGCGTAACGGCACTAATATGGGGCTAGACCTCGACGGCATTGGTTCACAGCGAACCTTTGATGAATTGGTCGCCTTTCTAAAAGAACCGGAAAAAAACTATCCTGCAGCCACTATCGATCATGGCGCGGCGCCCAAAGAGGCGGCCTATGTGGCCAAGATGACGGACGTGGAAATTCGTTCTTTGGCGGCGTTCTTGTCCGGTTTGCGTGCAGAAACCGGTTCGTCTGCGGCGCGTAAACCGCCTGAGGAGGAAAGTGGGTTTATCGATAATATGGTGCGGATTTGGGCGCCAAAAAGTTGGGCGAGTCGATTTCAAGATGTTCGCGACCCAGAATCTACCGCGCCTGTTGCACCCGTTACGCCTAAACCATGAGGTATCTGTATGACCGATAAGCAAGCCCCTTGGGCCACGGACGAGGTGTATATCACCTACACATTGCGATTTGTATACGCATGCGTCATATATAGCATCATCGGCTTCACTTGGGGGGCGTTGATGGGAGGGATAAGTGACTTCCGTCACTTTGTCGATCATCGCCTGCATGGTAATTTGATCGTGCGCGCACACACCCACATCAATTTGCTGGGGTGGGTGGAAATGGCGATATTCGCCGCTGTGTACTACATCATTCCGCGTTTAGTAAAACGCCCTATATATAGCATAGGCCTCGTAAAGGCGCATTTTTGGATCCATAACGTCGGTCTGATTGGGATGGTGGTCTTTTTCAGTGTGGCAGGGTACTTGGGTGGCGTCGCGAGTCAGACGGCCGCGCCCGATCAACTCGAGGCTATCGTCAAGCCCTGGTTGCGCGCAATGGGTATCTCCGGCACGTTAGTATTGCTCGCCAATTTTATTTGGGCGTATAACATTTACAAAACTTGCGCAGGGCGCAAAAAGGCGGCATAAATGCGTAACTTTCTTGCGATCGCGTGCATAATGCTTGCGCAAGGCTGCGATTTTGATCCGCCCGGCGCCCTTAAGGTCGGGCAGGCGGTGCCTTCGATTAAAACCAAGACGTTGCAGGACGTCGGTGGCGATTTCAGTCGTATCACCAGTTATCGATACCCAGATGAGCGTATGTATCGCGTGTCTCTTCACGACGCGCTCGCGCAAGGCAAGCCCATCGTGTTGGAGTTCGCGACGCCAGGGCATTGCACCGTTTGCGATCGGCAGTTGCAGACTCTCAAAGGTGTGCTTACAAAATATGAAGGCCAAGTCTTGTTTCTGCACATGGACCAATACCAAAACCCTGAGGCGTTTAAGGCGTTTAATGTCATGGGTGACCCATGGACTTACGTGATAGACGCGCAAGGTAAGGTGAGTTACCGTCAGGCGGGCAGCATCTTGTATCAAGAGCTGGACGGCATCCTAGCTAGGCTGATGAGCAATGGTGGGCCCGCATAGTGCGCGCGATAAATCAGGCGTTAGTCGCGGATCGTAAAGGCGTGTGGTGGGACATCGCGTTGTACCTGCCCACGGTCAGCGTGTTGGCGTTGATCGGCGCAAAATTATGGTACACGCCGGGCAGTCAATCGTGGACCTATGTATTAGTATTTTTGGCGAGCTTTTTTGGCATCGCCGGCGTAAATCGCGTATTGGGGCGCATGTTGATCCTCCCTAAGGCGCCCGTCGCGTTGGATATCGACAAACAGCGCGTACGCATTACATTGCGCGGAGGCGGTGTCGTGGAATTGGTGAAGGACTTGCGCTATTTTCCTGACTATGCCGGGCGGTCATTTGGTCTAGTGGGGATGGACTTGACGGGAAGACGTCAACAATTTGTATTTCACAAAGGGCAATTTCCAGATTTGACGGCGTATCGTCACGTCAATGACGCGCTACGACATTACGCGTAACTTCCAAAATAAATTTTTCGTGAGACGCTTACCTGCACAGGATGCGCGGGTGTATTATTAAATTATAATATAACGCTATTGTTCGTGGCGACGGCGTTTGATCACATCCATCGCCATCGCGCCTATCACCAGTGCGCCTATGCTGCAAGCACCAATAATTAAGCCACGTTCAGTTTCCGCGCTGACCATGCCACCCACAAACATGTGTACAGAAAATCCAAGCACGGTTAATACACCTAGTCCTGCTAGGGTGTAGACGATTATTTCCCGCATACTATTCCGTCACCAATCGAGGCGCATAAGTACGACTATTGTAACGCCATGGAAGATCGCTGCAAGGATAAATTTTACGTGCGAATTTAGTTTGGATTTAAGTTTCGTGAATTCGCCCAAAAAATACTTGACCCATCCAAGCTCTTGTGCCAGCATCGCACCTTCAAGAATGCCCTAAGCGCTTGATCGAACAAAATAGATTAGTATTTTGATCGGTTTTTTCTGTCGAGTGTAAAGGGTTTGCTCTTTCTGGTTCACTAATGTCTCGTTCCGCCGTGAGGGGGGTGATGATGCCATTGGTGGCTGTCTTGGGTTTGAGTTTTATTGTGTTAGGGAGGGGCCATGAAGAAGACATTCCTCGTGAGCTTTGTTGGTGGGATGACCACTGGCATGGGTAACGGCAGCGTGTTTGGTGCGACGCTTATGTGCTTTTTAGGGCGTGGGCAATTTGAATTGTGGGGTGGGTTCGGTGCTACCGCATATAATCCTGCGCAATTTACAGGCTTTATTGACTGGTGCATGATCGTATTTGGATTGGCGTTTACGGGCATTATGATGATCGCCCTCAAGCGTCACGATCAGTTAGAGGCCAAGAAGGGCCGTTAATCCGGTCTTTCAGTGTTGAGCGTTTTTTAATTTCAACCTTAACCTGTAAAGGGGGAGTAATGGCGACGATAGCAAGTATTTGTGGTATTTTGCTGGCGTTCTCTAGCATGTGGTTCGCTTGGTACCTTTTAATGCCGTGGTCTAACCGCGGGGATCATTAAACCTGGGAGGTCTTGTCAATGCTGAAGTATTTATTTTCTAAAGAAGAAGACATTCCACCAGGAACGGCCGCAATTTTTTTCGGCTTTTCCTCGATTGTGTGGTTTGTTTTAGGTACCGGCCTTGGTTCGTTTAATGCCGCCAAGCTCGCGTTTCCTGATTTTGTAACAGGCATCGAATTGCTGTCTTTCGGTCATATGCGCCAAGTGCACGTGTTGGCGGTGATCTTGGGCTGGATTTCCATGGCCTTTGCAATGACGATGATGTACATCACCCCGGCCCTTGGTAACACCAAGTTGTGGTCTGAGAAACTGGGCGTGTGGAATTGCTTCCTGTGGAATATCGGTTTGGGCTTGGGCCTGTTCCTGTTGTGGAACGGCGTTTCTTCCGGCCGCGAATATTCCGATATGCCCTGGTTCATTGACTTAGTCGTTATTTTTGGTGTTTTGTTCCCGTTGGGTATCAACGTGTGGATGACCATCAAAAATCGTCGTACACAAGGCATCTACACCACCAACTGGTTCTTCGGCGCCGCGACCTTCATGGTCATCGTCGTGTTCTTGGTCGGTAACATGCCTGAGTTCTTCAATCTGACCGGTTTGACCGAAGCCTACCTGACCTGGTGGTTTGCGCATAACGTGTTAGGCTTGTGGATTACGCCGGTGGCAGCTGCCATTTCCTACTATGTCGTGCCGAAGGTGACCGGCAATCCGTTGTACTCTCACCGCATTGGCCACTTGCACTTTTGGTCGGTGGTGGTGTTCTATTCAACGCCTGCCGCCCACCACTTGATGTCTGCACCGCTTCCCGAATGGTTAAAGTCATTCGCCTCTGTGGAAGGTGTGTTGATTCTGGTGCCTGCCATTGCGTTCGTGTCCAACTTGTTGTTGACGATGCATGGTAAGTGGCGCATGTTCGTAGAAAACGTTGAAATCAAATACACCATCACGGGCGTATTGTTGGCTATTCCGCTAAATATGCAAGGCGGCTTCCAACAAACCCGCGCGATCAACTGGTACGTGCACGGCACGGGCTGGATTGTTGCGCATGCGCACTTGGCGTTATTGGGTTTCTCGACGTTCTTGGAAGCGGCTGCGGTGTACTACGGCTTACAAGTGTTGTTGCGTCGTAAAGTGTATTCGTTGTCGTTGGCTAACTTCCATTTCTGGATGTTGCTGATCGGCTTCTCCACCTACTGGATCTCTATGACCATCGCTGGTTTGATCCAAGGCGCGGGCAAGATCTATGAAGTGCCCTATATCGACGTCGTTATCGCCGAGCATCCGTACATGATCGCCCGTTGGGTTGGTGGTACGATGGTGTTCATCGGCAATGTCGTCTGGATGTACAACATGTGGATGACAGCACGCGCTGGTACGCCTATTCCGGCTGGCCGTCTGCCCCATGAGTTGGCCTACGAACGTTAATCGACTGAGAGGGAGGAGTTTCCGTGGCATTTAGAGAATATAAAATCGGGTCGCGAATGTTTGCATTCGCTCTCGGTAGCTCTATGATGATTACGCTATATTTCCCAAGTAAGGATATAGCGTCTGTACAAGCAACTGAAACCGCACTGAATCGCCAGTTGTCTTTTGGTCGAATCGGTGGTTTCTCGGTGGAAGACCCGTTCTTGAAGGGCCAAGGCAAGCCGGTAACGGTTTACTTGAATAAAGACCCCAAGACAGGTTCGCCGATTGAACCCGTAACGGCCTACGTCTATCCGGTCGGCGTGCCTTTCCCTAGCGGTTTACGTCACCCCCGTATCTTGGGTGCTGGCGTAAAAGACTTGAGCTTGGGCCAAGGCCGCATTGCGGACGCGAAGGAATCGTCGGGTGCAGTATTTGTAGTCAGCGCAGCCGGCTTTAACGGCAAGACGCTGTCCTACATTGAAAATGCAACCGCGACCCGTGGTTGGCAACCGAGTGAGGCCTTGGCCGCCGCAGGTGATGCCAATTCGCGTTATATCGGTTCCGGAAAAATCATGTTTGTGCGTGAAGGTTGCTGGTGGTGTCACACGTTGTTGCCAGAAGAAACACAAGACTGGCAATATTTCGGTGCACCTCCGATGCTGGGCGACTTCAACGGCGAATCTCCGACCGCTTTCGGTTCTGACCGTAAAGCCCCGGACTTGCTGCACGTCGCCTCGCGCAACTCATCGCGTGAGTGGATGACCATGCACTTTTATAATCCGCGCTTAGTGCAAACGCATTCGATCATGCCCCGTTATGACTATCTTTGGGGTGAGAAAGATGCCGCTGGCAATAAGATCGACTACGACAAGTGGCGTGCTGAATACAATGAGTACATTGCTGGCAAGCGCGTCTACGCACCGGAAGTTCCGCAACCGGCAGCAGAAAGCGAAGCCCGTAAGTTGATCGATTTTGTCATGGCGCTGAAGTAGGAGGAGTGCATAATGGCTTGGAAATTTGATAATCCGTTGGTGTCCTTAGCGGACGACCAGCAAAATGCCGCCGCTCGGGGTGTTTGGGAAGGCGAAAGCTTGGGTGGTATCACCGAAGACAATAATCGTCTGCCCGTACCGGTAGTCGGTTTGTTGATCTTGACGATCGTCACCTCGTTCTTGGTCACGTTCCCGTTGTGGGGCCAACGTCCAACCGCTGCGTTGTATGAAGATTACATCGCACTGATGGATAGCCCGCAGGTACAGGCCCTGCCTGACGATGCAAAGCGTATGCAATACATCGTAGACACGGTGCGTGCCAAAGGGACTGCCAAACAGCCGCAGTTGGATCGTCACCCGTTGTCCATGGATGATCTGCGTTTGATCCAAGGTCAAGTGGTTGAATTGCAGCGTCAAGGCGCCCGCATGGAAGAGTTTACCGTGCTAGGCAATCGCCTGGTATTGGCGAACTTTGAAGGTAACTGGCGTGCCGACGGTACGCGTGAGCGTGTACAACCGTGGTGGGATAAAGGCTATACCATCGACGTGTTTTACATCATCGCGTTTTGCGTAAGTGTTATCGTGGTAGTAAAGCGTTTACCACCGTACACTTGGCAGCCCAAGCACAAACATTGATCGGAGGTGTTTCATGATCGATATCGATAATGGTCCGTTGGTTCTGTTGGGCTGCGTGTTGTTCGTGTATATACTGCCGCTCATATACAGCTTCTTTGTCGATGACTATGACAAGAAGAACGCGCCGACCGACGTTTACTCTAAGTAACGTTGTAAAGCGTCTGTAAAGGGACACAGCTCGATGCCGCTCAGGGAGAATTCCTTGAGCGGCATTGCGCTTTTTGGGGAAGATGAATTGTGTTAAAATACATCGGCGTTTATAGCGAATATTAGCGATTTGGCATGGTCTATAGGTAGTGATATTGATAGTTAGCGGGGTATGCCCAGCGTGTGGTTTTTAACTACTGTATTGAGACAAACACTCGGTGTACTGCTATTGTGCCTGCCTGTGGTAGCCGTTGCTGCAACAGGGAGTCAAACAGGTGCAACACCGGATGCGTTAACCGGCATCGAAGGGCTTTATAGCCAAGAATTTAGCGTCAAGATATTCTATTTTTTAGTTTTTAGTATAGTTTTGTTTACGATTATCGTTTTTGCATTTCTGTTCGGCGGACACAATAAAAAAATAAAAACCGGCGAAAAATGGCTGTTCGCGCTTATTTTTTTCGGTATTGTTGTGGCGGTTATTTTCGGGGCCACGCAAATGTTAGATGGTGTATTGTTCTAGGGGTATGAAAAATGACGGAAATGATTGGAAATTTGCCGGATGGTTGGACAATTTATATATGGTTGATCACCGGGGTGCTCATTATTATTGCGGTCATCTATTGGATACGTTGGGCAGCCAAAAATGAACAATTTGATGAGGACATCAAATATTTGGTGTTTGATGAAAACGACAAAGACAAAATGTCACCGGAGGACTTTAAAAAATCTCAAGAGGTTATGAAATCGCAGATGAAGCGTCGTGAAGAAAATTTGGCGTTGGAAGCCGCGAAAAAGGCCAAAAAGTAGGCCGATATGAAACGCGGAGAATGGGGTATCGTCATTGGCATTGGTGTGGTTGTCGTTGCGGGTATGGCATGGAAATCGTTTCAAACAACGCAGTCGGATAAGAAGGATTTTAAAATCCCGTTCTATTCTACCGCGAGTCCAGATCTTCAAGCGCGCGCGGCTGAACTCATGCGTCGTGAGAATTGTCGGCAATGTCATACGCTGTGGTCTACCCGTGACCCCTTGCAGGCAGTGCCCGCGCCACCGTTAGACGGTATGGGCTCGCTTAAAGATGAAGCCTGGCTCTATACCTATTTGTCCGCGCCCCGCCCTCAAGATATCGTCCCCACTCGCCTGAAGCCGGAATATCGTCACCCTTCGTTGGCATATTTACCGGATGCTGAGCGGCGTTCGCTCGCGCAATATTTGGCGAGTTTGAAGGTGGAAGATTGGTATTTGGCCGAAGTGAAAAAGGTCGAATTTGAAAAGCTGACGGGTAAGGACTATGTGCCATGATGACGCTAAAGCCGGTATTTAATGTACGACGCGTAACAACCGGGGTGGTCGCGATTTTCTTAGGCTGCCTGTTGAATTATGCGGGAGATCACCTGCTTGGACAGCGTGTAGAGTTGTATTTTGGATTGCAAACCTTTAATGGTATTTGGTTTTTAGAGATTTTCATATTGCCGTTGCTGGTAGGGTTTGTAACCGCCTGGATATTCGGTCTAGGGGGAAAGTGGTTGTGTTATTTTCCGCCCTTGATCGTTAGATTTTATGCTTACTATGAAACAGTATATATACTGGGAGTGCCCAGCGGCGCTAGCTTGATGCCTATGGGATGGTGGGGCTTTTTTGTGATTTTAGCGATAGAATCTGCAGCGATAGGCGGTGTTGCGGGCGAGATTTTAAACAAACGAATTTATGGCCGTACGCCGCGGGAACTACTGTATAAGTCGCTGGATAAGTCATTGAGTGATGACGCGAAGTGAGAACAAACCCCGTCATCAGCGAAGCGGAACGTA